>CALFNL010000210.1 GCA_937902875.1 uncultured Bacteroidota bacterium
TTATTATGAAGATTCCATTATAAGCCAGGAATATTTCTCGAATAAAAAGAAAATCGTTTCAGACTGGCTCCGGGAAATTCCGTGTGATTCCATTTTGGACCTCGGCTCCAATACCGGTGTTTTTGCGGAGATGGCTGCTGCCATGAATAAGTTTACATTGGCCATAGATTCAGACGCCGGCTGCATCAATCAATTGTATCAACGCATCAAAAAGAACCGACAAAAAAATCTGCTCCCCCTTGTGGTGGATATTGCCAACCCAAGCGCCGGCATTGGCTGGTCAAACCAGGAGAGAGAGCCCTTTCTGCAAAGGATCCAGGTTAATCTGGTTATGGCGCTGGCCCTGATCCATCACCTTTGTATTGCAAAAAATATTGGCATGAACCAGTTGGCCCGATTATTAAGTAAGATTTGCCAATACCTGATAATCGAATTCATTCCTAAAGATGATCCTAAAGTTCAGGACATGCTTCGCAACAGGCAAGACGTTTTTCCTCACTATAGCGCAGAGGAATTTCGCAGGATTTTCAGCGAATACTTTGATATCGTCCTCGAACAAAATATCGCCGCTTCGGGGAGAACTCTATATTTAATGCATCATAAAAATGCCAAAGTCATTACCTGATAAAATCAAGAGCTTTCCATTCTGCTTCCTGCTGTTTCCCATTTTCGTTGTCGTTCATATTTGGGAAGATAATCTTAACTATATTAATTTCGGCGACATCCTGTTACCAGGTCTCGCTTATCTAATTTCTTCCTTTGCCATTTTCGGGATTTTTTTCCTGGTATTCAGGCAGGTTCAAAAAGCGGGCATCTTTGCATTTTGCTTATTGGCGGTTTTTTTATTGTTCGGGGCCATCCATGACTTTCTGAAATCTCATGCATACCTGCTGCCACTCTCCAGATATCGATATCTGCTGCCGATCCTCTTTCTCTTACTTCTCATTGTGATTTTCCGGTTGAGAAAGGAAAAAAGCGAAATGAACAAGCTCAATCGCTTCCTCTCGCTCCTACTCCTCGTGTTTTTACTTGTTGATGCAGGGTCCCTGATCAAAAAGACCCTGATGACGAAGTCACGCCCCACCGCGGTTAGAGGCGCGGCTAATTATCCTCATTGCAAAGAATGTGCAAAGCCCGACATTTATTTTCTCATATTTGATGAATATGCCAGCACCAGATGCCTAAAGGATTTTTGGAATTACGATAATCATAAATTCGACAGTTCGCTCCAGGCAAGAGGGTTTCACATTATTCCGGACAGCAGGAGCAATTATAATTTAACTTTTTTTTCGGTGGCTTCCATCCTCAACATGGACTATATTAGTGGAATTAGGGATTTTAAGAATTGCACATTGGATGACTTCACATCCTGCCTGAATTGGATCAGGAATAGCGCCGTGGTAGATTTACTTGAGCGCAATGGCTATCAAATTGTGAATCACTCCATATTCGATTTGCATGGAAAGCCCTCTCCCGAGAATTTAATCACGCTGACTATCCTCCCTACTAAACAAAGCGTGATCTATGAGCAAACTTTATTAGGAAGGATTAAAAAGGCATTTGACAATTTGCGCGATGAAAAAAATGTGCAACTCCATTCGCGTCCGGCCATTAGCCAATACAGGTTCCTTGAAGCAAATGAGCGGCTCATGGAGCAGGTGTTGAATGAACCACGGAAAAGAAGCGATCACCCCAAGTTTGTATATGGACATTTTCTCATGCCTCACCAACCATACTATTTTGACAGTCTTGGCAATCCTGCTAGCCAATTTAAAACATTATCTCCTTCTGAATCCAATCCAGTTGATTCGTACCTTCAATACCTTGTGTACACGAATAAGAAAGCGCTGCAATTGGTTGATTCCATTCGGGCTAACAATGCTACACCACCAATTATCATTCTCATGGGCGACCATGGCTTAAAAGGAGCAATCCCCGGAAGTGATTTCAGGCATGTGTTCATGAACATGAACGCAATTTATTTGCCAGACAAGAACTACCACGCTTTCCCTGACAATCTATCCGCTGTGAACCAGTTCAGAATATTATTCAACTCAATATTTAAACAAAACTTCAAGCCTTTGAAAGATAGTACTATGCTAATTGAACCGGCCAATTAAACTCAGGCAGATGACGGCCATAACCTGCAAGCGAATGTGGACAGCCATGAAACCCCGCTCAACTGTTATAGAAAGAATAAAAAATCAATCATTGACCTCTGTGGCGGATAAATTAATTCAGAACACCTGAGCAAATTCATTCTTAAATATAATAAAGAATAATGCGAGCTTCAAAATCGGATACTATCAA
>CALFNL010000211.1 GCA_937902875.1 uncultured Bacteroidota bacterium
CAAAAGGATATGTGGCCGGAAAGAATGAGGTATGGGCAATACCCCAGAATGAAATAGATCTGAGTGCTGGAGTTCTGACTCAAAACGCAGGATATTGACGGGATAGGAATATCTAACTGAATGGAGTACACGAAATATGAATGGCTGAGAATGATTTGTGTTGATATGGATTTGGCAGCCTATAATTACTAACAGTTAAAATGAAGTTATGAAACACATAAATAAAAAGCTCCTGCTGGCTTGTATTGTTTTTGCAGCCATCATGGTTTCTTCCTGCTATAAGAAATTTGATCCGGAAAGCTATGCGCCTCCTTTGAATATAGGAGGTTTCACCAGCTCTTCTGAAATTGGAAGCGGTAGCCTGGTTGGTTATTGGGCCTTTAACGGTAGCCTGATTGACAGCGTTTCCGGAAACAGTGGAACGGGAGTAGGCGTCAGCTTTTCCAAGGGCGTGAAAGGTCAGAGTCTCCAGGGCGCCAACAATGGATATGTGCTTTTTGATCCTGGTCCGGCTATAACGGGGATGCATAGTTTTACCATCACATATTGGGTCAATAGCCCCGTGAATGCTAATGGTATTGTGGGTCTCGTGAATCTTTCAAACACCAAGGATTTTTGGGGGAATATCGATATGTTTTTTGAGAATGGAAGCACGGCTGACGCGGCAAAATTCAGGGCACATATTACGAACAATGGCTCTGCAGGTCCCGAACACTGGATATCTAAGGATGGCCTTCCCGCTATTTTTGGCAATTGGGTAAGCTTTGCAATTTCTTATGATGAAGCCACTACAACTTTTAAATATTATGTGAATGGCTCCGTGATTGTTACCGATGTTGATCCGGCTTTTGGTAACCTCAATTTTGCAGACAGCGGACCCCTGGTATTTGGAACGGTTCAATTCCAGACCGATCCCAGCCTTACCTCGGCCACCGGATCGCAGCCCTGGGCCAGCTACCTCACGGGCACTCTGGACGAAGTGCGGATCTATAATAAAGCGCTGACTGACGGAGATGTGAACTCATTGGTTAAATTGGAGGGCCGGGGAAAATAATTCTGGAATAGGGGTTATATAAAGGGTCGGTTGCCTGATAGAGTCAAGTCTTCAGGCAACCTTTGTTTAGTCAATAACTCTTTCATTATTGCCCCTGCAATTAATCGTCTGAAACATGTGGAAATATCGGATCCTCTATTGCTCTATACTATTGTTGGCTGTGGCGGCATCCTGCAAAAAGGGAGGCGAAAATCCTGCTCCTCCACCACCTGTTACAAAATCATTTAGTTTCAACAGCCTGAAAGTGAATGGCAGTTTTAGCGGCTACACTTACTACAATATCAACGCTAAGCCTCAACTACAATTTTCATTTAATGATGCCCTGGATCATGCTTCAGTAAATAACAGTTTCAGCATTAAAGACATTTCCGGTAATACCCTGGTTTATGAAGTTTCCTACGGCAATGGAGACAGCACGGTTACCATAGTACCCGGATCACCCTTAAACCCCATAACGCAATACACTGTTGCGGTTTCAGCTAACCTGGTTTCTAAACAAAGCAGCAGGCTGCAATCTGGCATAAGCGTCAGGCTCATTACGGCCATTGATTCTACTGCCAAATTCCCACTTCTTTCAGACAGCGCATTGCTTGACCTGGTGCAGAAACAAACTTTCAGGTATTTCTGGGATTTTGCCCATCCTGTAAGCGGATTGGCCAGGGAAAGGAATAGTTCAGGCAACCTGGTTACCACAGGAGGCTCCGGGTTTGGAATCATGGCCATTGTTGTGGCCGTGAATCGTCAATTCATAACGCGCGCGGAAGGCCTGGCAAGAATGCAGAAGATCGTGGATTTTCTCAAGAATAAAGCAGACCGTTTTCATGGCGCGTTTCCGCACTGGCTCAACGGAACCACAGGAGAAGTGATTCCTTTCGGCGCCAGAGACGATGGAGCCGACCTCGTGGAGACTTCCTTTCTCATGGAAGGCCTGCTGACAGCGCGCCAATATTTCAATGGTATCGATGCCAATGAAACGGCCCTCAAAGAGGATATCAATGCCCTGTGGAATGCGGTTGAATGGAGCTGGTTCAGAAAAAATAATGAAAATGTGCTCTACTGGCATTGGAGCCCCAACTACAACTGGGATATGAATTTTGCGATAAGGGGATGGAATGAGGCGCTGGTCACCTATGTACTGGCTGCTTCTTCTGCAACTTACTCCGTTCCCAAACCCGTGTACGATAATGGCTGGGCATCCAACGGAGCCATCATGAATAACAACAGCTTTTTCGGTTATAATTTACCGTTAGGCCCAAATAATGGCGGCCCCCTGTTCTTTGCCCACTATTCATTTTTGGGCATTGATCCTTTGGGCCTGACCGATAGTTATGCCAACTACTGGGACCAAAACAGAAATCATAGCCTGATAAATTACAGCTATTGTAAATCCAATCCAAAGAATTATTATGGATACAGCAGCCTTTGCTGGGGCCTCACTGCAAGCGACGATAATATCAACGGCTACCTGGCCCATGCGCCTGACAATGATGATGGGGTCATTGCTCCTACCGCGGCCCTCTCTTCTTTTCCGTACACACCCACAGAGTCAATGGATGCACTCAGGTTTTTCTACTATACCCTGGGCGACAAGATCTGGAAAGATTATGGGTTTGTGGATGCATTCTCATTGAAGGATGTCTGGTTCTCGGATTCCTATCTTGCCATTGACGAGGGGCCCATAATTGGCATGATCGAGAATTATCGATCCGGCCTGCTTTGGAATTTGTTTACGAGTTGCCCTGAAATTAAAACAGGAATGAATAATTTAGGTTTTCAAAGTCCTCATCTATAAAAATCTTACATGAAAAGATTTGCCCTCTATGGTTTGTTGGCAATTTGTATTGGATTCGCCCAATTGCCCGTACTCGCGCAAAAACAGCAGGTAAAAAAGTTACCGGCCGCAGGTCAAACAACGGAAATCCGAAAAAACCTGACAGATGATCAACTGCTTGATCTGGTACAAAAACAAACCTTCAGATATTTCTGGGATTTTGCTCATCCTGTAAGTGGGATGGCCCGTGAGAGAAGCAATCTCTCTTTTGATTATGGTAATGAAGTGGTCACTACCGGGGGAACAGGATTCGGCGTAATGGCCATCATCGTGGCAACCGACAGAAAATGGATCGGAAGGGATACGGCCGCGAGACATTTGTTGAAGATGGTAAACTTCCTGTTGAAAGCTAACTCATATCATGGCGTTTTCCCCCATTGGATGGATGGTGAAACGGGTAAGACTATTCCCTTCAGTAGAAAGGACGACGGGGCCGACCTGGTGGAAACATC
>CALFNL010000212.1 GCA_937902875.1 uncultured Bacteroidota bacterium
TACATGGAGGGGGATGGATTTACTCTGCAAGGGTTTAATGGTTTTTGGATGGATAACATGGGCTCCATAGTAGGCCATTTCAATAACTTCTTCATAATTGAGTTCACTAATGGGTTGCGCATCCGGGAATTCCCTGGGGTCGGCATTCATAACGGCTTCTACGTCTTTCCAAATGGTGAGGCTCTCGGCGTCTAACATATTTGCAAACACCGCCGCCGAATAGTCACTGCCTTCTCTTCCCAGCGTTGTGCTTTCATTTTCATCAGTGGCGCCGATGAAGCCCTGGGTGACCAATAAATTTGAAGATTCAAATTTGGGCAACACCAAATCCTTTACCCGCGTTAAACTGAAATCCCAGTCCAGGTTCGCATCCCTGAAATTATCGTCCGTCCTGAAAACATCTCTTACGTCAAACCATTGGTTAGGCACATTTTCCTCATTCAGAAAAGCACTCATGATGGTGGATGAAAAAAGCTCCCCGGAACAGAAAAGCTGGTCATAATAATAATCAAATTCGCGTATGGGTTTGTCGTGAAGGGCCCATTCTACTTCGGTAAATAATTGCGACACTTTTTCAAGGGTAGCGTTGAAAGCGGTGATGAGAACATATTTGGCAGTGTTTATATGCTGCCGTTTCACCTGTTCGAACAATTGCAGGGCATCCTCTTTTTTATTGTTGAAGAAGGCTTCCGCCACTTTTTCAAGCGCGTTGGTGGTCTTGCCCATGGCCGATATCACGACCAATATTTTTTCTTGGGGATACTGAAGAAGGATTTTGCTGACATTCCTGATCCTATCTATACTATTAACGCTGGCGCCGCCGAATTTGAATACCTTCATGGTTTTGCCGATTGAAAGAGTTTTGTGATTTAATTATTGCCGGATGACGATCCGGTCAAAGATCTCTGAGAATCCGCAAGAAGAATTATTTTATTTGGAATTCTTTAATGAAATGCCCTGCATATATACCAGTGAGCGCAAATATAAAGGAGATTCTATTGCTGAGTGACTACAATTTTCTAATAGGGTCACCCCCATTCGTCCACCTGGGAAACACGGCTTTGCCCGGCAGCCTAAATTATGTGCAGGGCTTTTTGCAGGCATCACAAAAAAAATCAATATTTGCTCCAGTTTTCTTCAATGCAAAGACTAAAAAGATTGCCTTATGCTTGTAAACCGAAGAGTACTTACGCTCGATGAATTCACCATTCAACAGTATAGAAATATTCCCAATGCCACCGGAGAACTTTCGGGTTTGCTAAGAGATATCGGCCTGGCCGCGAAGCGGGTGAATGTGGAAGTAAATAAGGCTGGCCTGGTGGATATTCTGGGCGATGAAGGTTCAGTAAATGTGCAGGGAGAAGACGTAAAAAAATTAGACGTTTTCGCCAATAACCAGTTCATGGGAGCCTTGCAGCACGGCATCAGTTGCGCCGGAATAGGCAGTGAGGAATTGGACCATTATGTGGGTTTTCATGATGAGGTGAGTAAAAATTCAAAATATATCTGCCTATTTGACCCGCTTGACGGGAGCGGAAATATTGACGTAAATGTTTCCATCGGAACCATATTCGGCGTCTATCGCAGGGTTTCAGAAAAGGGCAGCAAGGCCCGTGAGGAAGATTTCCTGCAGCCCGGCATCAACCAGGTTGCAGCCGGATATATTGTTTACGGATCTTCGACCATGCTGGTTTATGCTACGCGGCGTGGTGTAAACGGGTTCACACTGGATCCTTCCATTGGAGAATTCTGCCTGAGCCATCCCAATATCAAATGTCCGGATGAGGGGCGTACCTATTCCGTGAATCATGGAAATTTTTTCAGATATGATGAAAAAGTAAGAGCCTATATTGATCGCTGTCAGAGAAAGACGCCGCAGGAAGGGGGGCCTTATTCTCAAAGGTATATCGGAAGCATGGTGAGCGACGTGCACCGGAGTCTTATTAAAGGAGGCATTTTCATGTACCCTGCAACGATAGACAGGCCAAATGGAAAACTAAGATTGCTTTATGAATGCAATCCCTTTGCCTTCATAGTTGAAGTAGCAGGTGGAAAAGCCAGCAATGGAACCCAAAGGATCCTGGAAGTGCAACCCGGTTCTTTACATCAGCGATCGCCATTTTTTGTGGGCAGCAGGAAGATGATGGAAGAATTGGAAAGATGCCTGGCCGACTAACCCTTATCACATATACACCCGGCTATCTGGTATGAATCTTGAATACTACTTTCATATCATATCATCCATCTCCAAATATGAAATTTATTCTTTTTTCATTCATAGCGTTCTTGTTTTTCGGTTGCAATAAACACCTGCCCCCCTCCAACAGCAGGGTCACCACAGTTCATTCCGCGCCTTCCCTCACCAATATGGAAGGCGATATACTCAGGTTCGTGAACCAATACAGGAATTCGCAGAAATTGCCCCCCTTAAATATGGATCAGACTGCCGCCGTTGAAGCCTTGCAGCATAGTTGCAATATGGCTGCAAACAAAACTCCATTTGGACATGCCGGTTTTAGCAGCAGGGTACAGAATGTGGAGCGCCGGATCGGTCGAATAAGGGCAGCCGCCGAAAATGTGGCTTACGGTAAAATGACAGCCAGAGAAGTGGTGGACGGCTGGATCAGGAGTAAAACCCATCGGGCTAATTTGGAGGGTCCCTTCAATTTCATTGGAATTGGAGTGGCCAGGAACAGCAGCGGAATAATTTATTATACCCAGCTTTTCATTGAAAAATAGATCTCTAAACCGCAGCATGCCAATTCCAGGTAAAAAGTTTGCGGTAAAGGAGAACTGAATTATCTTGCTTTCATGGAAAACAGGAAGATCATCGAGGTCAGGAATCTTGTCAAGAACTACGGCTCATTCGAAGCGGTAAAAGGCATAAGTTTCGAGGTATATGAAGGAGAAATATTTGGCCTACTTGGACCCAACGGAGCAGGCAAATCCACTACACTTGAAATCATAGAGACCCTGCGGGAGAAGAGTGGAGGAGAAGTATATGTTAACGGATATGACCTCGACAAAGACAAGGATAAGATCAAACGAATCATAGGAGTGCAATTGCAGGCTTCAGGATTTTATCCGGGGCTCAAACTTTCGGAACTCATAGAATTGTTCAGCGGATTGTACAATGAGCCGGTAGATCCGCACACATTGCTGAAGCTGGTGAAGCTGGAAGATAAAACCAAGAACAAATTCAAGGAATTAAGTGGTGGACAAAAACAAAGATTTTCAATTGCCACTACACTCATCAATAAGCCGAAGATCATTTTCCTGGATGAACCTACTACGGGTCTCGATCCGCAAGCCAGACGAAATTTATGGGATCTCGTAAAAGACATCAGATGCAAAGGAACTACAGTCATTATCACCACTCATTATATGGATGAAGCGGAACTGCTTTGTGACCGCGTGGCAATCATGGATGAAGGAAAGATCATTGCACTGGCTTCACCCGATGACCTGATAGACCACCTGGTTGCACAGGGTTTTGAAAGGCCCAAAGAAGTAAAGCAGGCTAACCTGGAAGACGTATTTATTAATCTAACGGGTCATGCGTTGCGCGACGAATGAAGAAAAGGAATCCAATTGACGCATTCGGGTTCAGCCAAAACATTCCATCATTTCATTTGAAAATTAATGCTGTGGCTTACAGTAACTAAAATTTGTACATATGAAGAGAATAGTCCTGGTATTCCTCACTTTTTTGATTTTTTGGGGAAGTTTTGCACAGAAAAAAACTATTAAAACTCAAAAAGCTCCTGCGTCCACAAAGGCAACAAGGGATGAACTGAAAAATGCATTGGACAGTATGAGCTATGCATTAGGCGTATTAGACGCTACTTTTTTCAAACAGCAGGGAATGGAAAAAGTGAATTTCGAGATGATGAATAAAGGCTTTGATGATGTATTAAATGGAAAATCTACCTTATTAACTCCTCAACAATGCGATATGACGGTTAGAGAACAAATTCAGGCATTCATGAGAACAAAATCGCAGGCCACAATCGACGAAGGGAATAAATTTCTGGCGGAAAACAGTAAGAGGCCCGGCGTTACAATCACGCCAAGCGGTCTGCAATATGAAGTGATCACAATGGGAACAGGGCCAAGACCCGTTGACACCAGCGTGGTAAAAGTGCAATATGACGGATACCTCATCAATGGGAAGAAATTCGATAGTTCGCGGGACAGGGGTCAACCTGCGAGTTTTACCCTAAACCAGGTGATCCGCGGGTGGACGGAAGGATTGAAGCTGATGCCAGTGGGATCAAGATTCAAATTCTATATTCCTTATACGCTGGGATATGGAGAACAGGGAGCGGGAAATGCGATAGCTGGAGGATCCGCACTGATTTTCGACGTGGAGCTGCTGGAGATAGTGAAGTAAGTTACTGGTCATAGATCATCGTGGAGGAATCATTGGTCACAGCCTCCGCCGAAAGTTTACTGACCCTCTCTGCCCAGGGTTTACCAGAGGCGGAAGAAGGGGGAAAGCATCAGCATGGAATCTCTTACATAAACGCCTCAAAGGCCCAGTCACATGAACGAAGACCGCTGATACCCCATTGGCAAATACAAGCCTCAACCTTATGCTGATCAGTTGAAGGCAGAGTGGATCGGCCATATTAGGAACCTGCCCGCCCTGCTGGAACAGAGTATTCAGAACCTGGATGAAGCCCAGCTACAAACGCCATATCGTGACGGTGGCTGGACCATCCACCAGGTGGTGCACCACGTTGCGGATAGCCACATGAATGCATATATCAGGTTTAAATTAGCGCTCACCGAAGATATTCCTGTGATCAAACCATATAACGAGGCGGCCTGGGCCCTGCTGAGTGACGTGAGGAATCTGCCTGTAAATATATCTTTGACACTTCTGCATGCGTTGCATAAACGCTGGCATGAGATTTTGATAAATATCAAAGACCCCGGGTGGAACCGTGCGGTATTTCATCCTGAACAAAAAAGGCAACTGACCATCTGGGAAATGCTAGGCAGTTATGCCTGGCATGGAA
>CALFNL010000213.1 GCA_937902875.1 uncultured Bacteroidota bacterium
ATAACAAAAATATTTTTGTCCTTATAAGTTACTTCGAGTACTTCTTCCGTAAAGTTCTTACCTCCGCACACTTCGCAGGTCAGATGTACGTCGGCCAGAAATTGCATTTCCACAACCTGCTCTCCTTCGCCTTTACAGTTGTCGCATCTTCCGCCATCCACATTGAATGAAAAATGCTTTGGCTGGAATCCCCTGATCTTGCTTAGCGGCTGCCTGGCATAGAGGTCCCTGATTTCATCATAGGCCTTGATATAAGTTACCGGGTTGCTTCGTGACGATTTCCCTATCGGGTTCTGATCCACCAATTCTATTTGTGAAATGGAATCGATATCTCCGTCAATCCTGCTGTGCAAGCCAATCTTATCTACAAACTCACCTTTTATTTTCTTTAATGCGGGGTATAGTATCTGTTTTACAAGTGTGGTCTTTCCGCTTCCGCTTACGCCACTTACCACGCATAATACATTCAGGGGAAACTCCACGTCAATATTCTGAAGGTTATGCTGCCTGGCACCTTTCACTATGATGGAACAGTTCCATTTTCTCAATTTTTTGGGAGGCTCAATTTTTAATTCACCTTTCAGAAATTTGCCGGTAAGGCTCTTGGGCTCTGCAATGATCTCTTCGTAATTCCCGGCCGCCACCACTTCGCCACCCAAATGACTGGCAAGCGGTCCCATATCAATGATATAGTCGGCTTCCCGCATCATCATTTCATCATGCTCTACCACCACCACGGTATTGCCAAGCTCCTTCAGGTTCTTTAATACTTTGATCAGCCTGGCCGTATCTCTTGAATGCAAGCCAATGGAAGGCTCATCCAGAATATAGAGCGAACTGGTAAGGTTACTTCCCAGGCTGCGGGTGAGTTGAATGCGCTGGCTCTCTCCCCCACTCAGACTATTGGCCAGACGGCTTAGTGTAAGGTATCCGAGGCCTACATCCAACAAGGTTTGCAAACGTTGCATCACTTCCGTCATCACCCTGCGGGCTACCTGCCGTTCGTAGTCGGTCAATTCTAAATTGTCAAACCATTTTTTCAGGTCTTTAACCTGCAATTCACATATTTCACCTATATGCAAGCCCCCGATCCTCACATATAGTGCTTCTTTCCGCAATCGGTACCCTTTGCAGTCCGGGCAAATGGTCCGGCCCCGGTATCTGGAAAGCAATACCCGGTATTGAACCTTGTAAAGGTTTTGTTCAACCTCCTTGAAAAAATCATAAATGCCATGCGCGTGCTCGTTTCCATCCCACAGGATTTCATACTGCGCCTTATTGAGGTCGGCAATGGGTTTATGTACCGGGAAATTGAATTTTTTCGCCGCTTTTATGAATTGTTCTCTCCACCACCCAAGTTTTTCTCCCTTCCAGGGCGCTATCGCCCCTTCGTACACGCTCAACCGCTTGTCGGGGATCACCAGGTCTGGATCAATGCCCAATATCTGTGAAAAGCCTTCGCATGTAGGACAGGCGCCGTAAGGATTATTGAATGAAAAAAGGTTAGGCGAAGGCTCTTCAAATTTTATACCGTCTAATTCAAACCTGTTGGAAAAATGCAGAAGCGGATCTGAATTTACTTGAAGATAAACGTCTCCTTCTCCTTCATAAAATGCGGTTCCCACTGAATCCGCGATCCTGTGACGATCATCTTCATCAAATTCCTTTACCAGCAAACGATCAACTAAAACAAATGTTGATGGTATAGAATCGAAGTGATGGGAATCTGTGACAGATGTTCCACCCGCCGCAGGAACAATCAGCGGCAATTTCTTTTTCAATTCTTTATCTGGCAGCTCCAGCAGGTCTTCGATTCTCAGGACCTCACCCTGAACCTCAGGCTTCTTGTTGCCAGATGCTATTCCGAATACATAAATCCTGGAAAATCCTTTCTGTAGCAAAATATTCAATTCTTCCCTGAGGTCTCTTTTGCCATGGAATCTGAAATGCGATAATATTAGCACCTTGTCACCCGTTTTTTGCCGGATGATGGCATTAACAACATCATGCACATCATCTTTCTTTACTTCCCTTCCACTTAGGGGCGATATGGTCTTTCCGATCCTGGCATATAATAAGCGGAGATAGTCATAAACTTCCGTCATACTCCCTACCGTTGACCTGGGTGTTCTTGTAATCACTTTTTGCTCGATGGCAATCGCAGGACAGAGTCCCTTGATATAGTCAACATCGGGTTTATTCATCCTGTTCAGGAATTGTCTGGCATAAGCACTCAGGCTTTCAGCATACCTCCTCTGTCCTTCTGCGAACAGGGTATCAATGGTGAGTGATGATTTGCCCGACCCTGAAACTCCGGTTACTACCACCAGCTTATTGCGCGGGATTTCTACCGTGATATTTTTCAGATTATGAACCCTCGCTCCCTTAATTAATATCACGTCTTCTTTACCGGATCCCCGGACTAAAGCTTTTTCTTCCTTGTCGCTTGTTTTTATCATATGAGAAAACAAAATTAATGTTAAACTGGCTAGCAGCTCTATTATATGCCCTCGCGTTCGTCTATTTTTATTGAAGCATACGGATTTATTGCCAAGGGCAATTATTGTTGACTTTTATTACTTTCATCGGCTTTTCAGGGAATTTGGGCGAAAAAGTTTTAACTAAAATTTGGTTATTTGAGAAAATACCATACTTTAGTCGTCCCAATATCCAGAAAAGACTAGAGACTAAACCTATCGCCTATCAGGTATAGACTTCTACATTTTGCTGAGTATTGGGGTAAAATCCCTAACCATTTAAAAACCGTAGAAGTTATGAAATCCCTAACCAATCTGTCTGATCAGCAGTTGATCCATCTTTTCATGGATGGAGACTCTGAAGCTCTCGAGAACCTCATTATTCGTCACAAAGACAAGATCTACACTTCCATTCTTTTGCTGGTAAAAGACAAATACCTTGCTGAAGACATTTTTCAGGATGTGTTTATTCGTGTAATCGACACCATCCGTTGCGGGCGTTACACAGAAGAAGGTAAATTCCTCCCCTGGGCCATGAGAATCGCACACAATCTTTGTGTGGATCATTTCCGCAAGGTAAAAAGGACCCCTACCATCAAGACCGGTGACGATCGTGACATTTTTGAGGTAATCAGTTTTGCAGAAGACGGAATTGACCGCCGCATGATGCAGCGCCAGAGCCACGACAGGGTTCGTGAAATGCTGGACCGTCTGCCACAGGACCAACGCGAAGTAATCATTCTTAGACATTACGCCGAACTCAGCTTTAAAGAGATTGCCGCCTTAACACAATGCAGCATAAATACAGCTCTCGGCCGTATGCGCTACGGATTAATCAACTTGAGAAAGATGATGACTGAAAAACAAATCGCATTGTAAACTGTACTCTTTATCATTTCAAGAATCGTCTCGCCCAGGGCGTGACGATTCTTGTTTATTTAAGGTTCCTGAACGCCTCCACGCCGCACTGCAACCAAGCCGCGTATTCGTTCCTGTCA
>CALFNL010000214.1 GCA_937902875.1 uncultured Bacteroidota bacterium
TATGTGATTCAATCTTAAACACCACTCCGTATCCATCTCCAATATCGGCAAGTCCCGCATTTTCTTCTCCCGCTTTCACGAGCAGGCGGGCGCCTTCCCTTGGAAGGGTCTTGAGCCATTTGATGGAGTTCTTGTAACTACAATGTTCACTCCACATCACGGAGTAAGCGCTCAATTCGGTAAAGTTGGGATTGCGGCCCAGTATCTTTTCGATCATCTCGAATTCTTCCGGCCTGATGCCGAGCTTTTCGGCAACCTGAACAGTTGTTTCCATATATAATAATGAAAGCTAAGCAGAGAATGCGCAAAAGTACGAAGAGAGAATGGAATACGGATAAGTACGAAACGCAGGGTTAAGTAGGTAGAAGGAATGGCCAGAGTTCTTCATTATTCCGGGCCTGCAAAATGAGCCCCCTTTCCAATCAATTGCTCATAGATCTGAAGCTGGCCATGCCAGATCTTTTCCCGTGGAAAATTTTCACTCACAAATCTCCTCCCGTTTCCCTGGTAAAACTTTCTCAGGTCTTCATTCCGGATCATTTTTTCGATCACTGATGCCAGGTCCTCAATATCTCCTGAGTGGAATAAGTGTCCATTGTATCCAGGCTTCAGGGAATCTCTGCATCCGGGAATATCGGGAGCGATAACCGGAACATCCATTGCGGCAGCTTCTATGAGCACATTTCCAAATCCTTCCCTGAATGAAGAAAGCACCAGGAAATCCATCAGGCAATAAACGGGGGCGATATCAAGCAATTTCCCGAGATAGAATACATGTTCATCTTCATACAACTGGTGCCATGTTTTCCTGGAAAATGGGTCTCCGCTTTCAATGGGACCGGCAATGAGTAGCCTTATAAGCGGATGATCCTTTTTCAGGCGATTGAAGGCCGCGAAGAGCAGGTCAATCCCCTTGTCTTTTGACAAGCGCCCCACAAAACCGATGATTGTTTCATTTCCTGCCAGTTTCAGGTCATGCTGCAATTTTTTTGCACTGGCAATAGCATCAGGATTCCGGGAAAAATATTCGAGGTCAATGCCATTGCTGCTCCCCTTTTCAATCACGATCCCTTTACCAGGCCTTAGTATTTTCCTGCCGATGGCATGATCTTTCAGCGAAGGGCTCACCACTATCACTTTTTTGGCTATCCTGCACGATATCTTTTCGGTGAGGCTGATCATCCAGCCGGCGAATCCTGACTTCGTATCTGACAAAAGGCCATGGAGCGTAAAAATCCGATTGGGGACTTGGGTCAGCCAACAGGCCAGCATGATCAGAAAACCTGACTTGGGATTTCCGGCATTGACCAGTAAGGGTTTTTCGGTGCGGATAATGCGAATGATGCGGATAAGATTCACGAAATCCCTGAACGGCGAGATCTTTTTGGTAAAATTTACATTGTAAAGCCTCGCATTTTCAAGTTTGGCGAGCAAACTGATTTCTTCACCCGGTCCACTGATCAGGATCACCTCAAATCCTTCATTCACCAGGAAATTGACCTGGCCCTTCAAAAAATTGGCGCAAAATGAACTGGAGACACCTAAGATTATTTTAGCCATAACTAAGTAGCTATAAAAATAACGGATGCATTCAACAACTAAAAAATTAATAAGTATATCGCAACACTTAATATTTTGCCAAGGCCTGTAAGAAATGATTATCCTAAGGATCTGGGCGATTCACTAAGGGACGCAATGCTGGCCGAAAAAAGAAGGAATCACGATAAAATGCTTGAACCATCATCAAACAGCAAAAAATAGAGACTACCAAAAGCGGTCATGAAATTCACCTCACTGCACCGGGATTAGTCGTGGATGCAATACGGGAAATAATCGATGCAAACCACTTGAGCCAAAAATTAAGATAAATAAAAGAGGACTCAAATCATGGTGGATTGGCAACGGGGATCCTCACGAAGATGTCATTTTTGCGAATCCTGCATTGGATCAACAATTTGAATGACAAAAAAAATTAGTTCAAATCAGGTATGCCTCAAGTTTTCAATAGTACAACAAGCCAAATATTATATCTTGTACCGATTTTATTTGATTAGCTCTGGATCAAACCATGTATTAAAATTCTGGGAACTTGAACTTTTTGTCAGCTTCATTATTGGGACTGCTCTGGCTGCTTATTATTTCCTGGTTAATTATCCGGATCAATAAGAGGTTTTCGAGGCCTCTGCCGGCAAGCTGGCTGCTAATAGCATTTATGAGTAAAGTAGTGGCAGGTATCTCCTATGGCTACCTGATGCAGAAAATCTATCCAAATAATGACACATGGATTTATTTTTCAGAGTCACTGGCCGAATACCGGACCCTCATTCATGATCCCCTTTTGTTCTTTCGTACTTTAATCCCATCGGTGAATCATATTTCCGTTCCGGATTTCTTTTCCAGTGAAGGTGGCTCCAACTGGAAATATATGGGCACTTACCTGGTGATAAAGATATTGGCTTTGTGCAATCTGCTCAGCGGCAGCAATTATTATGTTGATGTGATTTTTTTCAATATCTTTTCTTTTACCGGGCTGTATTTCATCTGCCAGGTCACGAGCAGAATTCTCCGGGGCAACACCGCTTTCCAATTCCTGGTCTTGTTTTTTTTTCCGGGATTTCTGTTTTGGGGCAGTGGCATCCACAAAGATGGGCTGATCATTTGCTGCATCGGGTTGGTAATATATGCATTCAGAAAGCTGATGGTTTTGGGGCCCAATTGGAAATGGCGCCTGGTGGGCCTGATCGCTTTTTTCTTCCTCTTCCTGATTCGGAATGCGGTGGCCGTTCTCTTATTGCCGGCCCTGGTGGCCTGGTGGCTCGCAGAGCGGAAGAAGGAAAAACCCTTTCTGATATTTTGCATAGTCTTTACGATCACCATCATCCTGTTTTTCCTGAGCCTATGGTTGCCAGATAAATTCAATTTACCGCTGCGCATGGCGGAAAGGCAGCATTCCTTTTTGCAACTTTCGGGTAATTCGGAACTGCCTCTGGAAATTCTGCAGCCAAGCGCCGGAAGCTATATTTCCGTTTTACCTCAGGCCCTAAATCATGTATTTCTCAGGCCATATCCCAATGAGCTGAAGAATCCATTGTATTGGGCTGCCTTCCTCGAAATGGCAGTTCTTATTCTAATTGTTTTTCTATACTTTGCCATGAATCCGGGAAATTGGAAGAAATTGATCACTGAGCCTTATAATCTCTTCCTCCTGTTTTTTTCAATCAGTTCCTGTATTTTGATTGGGTACACGGTTCCATTTGTGGGTGCCATTGTGAGATATAGAGCCATGTATGAAATATTATTGTTGCTGCCCCTTGTGTCTGGCCTGCGCTTCAGGAATCTAAGGGTTCCTGATTCTCATAGGTGATAGTAAAATCGGGCTTTATTTATATTAATAATTATCATAATATTAATAATTTCATCGCATTTTGATTATTTTATACCAAATCTGGAAAATAAACCGTCGATTTTTGCCTGCCTATCCAGAAAAATGATATTTTTGGGACTTTCCGAAGAATTCTAAACCAAATCATACACATTACAAAATTTAATCAATGGAATCATTGCGTTTTAAAGCCATCGACAAACTTGGGGAAAGCAACAGGGATGTCAAAGTAGGTGGTTCATCAAAAGTGACCGCAATATTTGGTCAAAATGTCTTCACCCTTAAAGTTGCCCGTGAATATTTGAGTGACGAAGCGTACAAGAGCCTTCAGGCTTCGGTGAAGTCGGGCAAAAAAATAGACAGGTCAATGGGGAATCAGATTGCGGCTGGTCTTCTTCACTGGGCCGAATCAAGAGGCGTTACCCATTTTACACATTGGTTTCAGCCGCTTACAGGAACTACGGCCGAAAAGCATGATTCTTTCTTTACCATCAAGAGTGACGGCACCGCCATTGAGGAATTTGATGGCGCCGCCCTCATACAACAGGAGCCGGATGCATCTTCATTTCCTTCCGGTGGTTTGAGGGCCACTTTTGAAGCGCGAGGCTATACTGCATGGGACCCAACTTCTCCAATTTTCATCATGGAAATTGGGCAGGGAAGAACCCTTTGCATTCCTACCATATTTGTTTCCTATACAGGCGAATCACTCGATGCCAAAACCCCCTTATTGCGCTCGCTGGAGGCATTGAATAGGGCGGCAGTTGAGGTGTGCAATTATTTTGATAAGAATGTTACCAAGGTAACGGCCACCCTCGGTTGGGAACAGGAATATTTTGTGGTGGATGCCGGTCTGGCCAGTGCGCGTCCCGATCTGGTGATGAGCGGTCGCACCGTATTTGGTCATACGCCCGCTAAAGGACAGCAATTGGAAGACCATTATTTTGGATCCATTCCTGAAAGAGTTTATGCTTTCATGAGAGACTATGAAGAAGAATGTTATAAGCTCGGCATACCGCTCAGGACCCGTCACAATGAAGTGGCTCCCGCCCAGTTCGAGTGCGCCCCTATTTATGAAGAAGTGAACCTGGCCGTGGATCATAATCTCCTGATGATGGATGTGATGACCCGGGTAGCCAAGACCCATAACCTCGCCGTGCTGCTCCATGAAAAACCATTTGCAGGTATCAACGGCAATGGTAAACACAATAACTGGAGCATGCCTACCGATACCGGCGTGACCCTCCTGGCCCCCGGAAAAACACCCAATACCTACCTGCTGTTCCTGACCTTCTTCGTAAATGTGATCAAGGCCGTGGATGATTATGCCGATC
>CALFNL010000215.1 GCA_937902875.1 uncultured Bacteroidota bacterium
TTTTAATGAAGCCAGATCATTTTTCAGACTGTTCAGCGCCCTTGTCCCGGCTGAAACACCTCCATAACTTACTACGCCGGCGGCTTTATAAGCCCATTCCTGTGACAGGTATTCCAAGGCATTTCTCAGCGGGGCCGGGTAATTAAAATCGTATTCGGCCGTTACGAAAATGAATGCATCCGCTTCGTCAATCTTGGAGCTCCACCATTTGGTATGCTCATGCTCGTATTTTTTCAAGATCGGATGATTGGGTTCATTCATCATCGGCAGATTTATTTCTCCGAGGTCCAACACCTCCACATTGAAATTTTCATTTTTTCTGGCCAGTCCTGCTATCCATTTTGTGACGATGGGTCCTTTTCTGCCGGGACGTACCGTTGAAGAAATAATTTTCAGATTGTACATGTTTTAGATTTGTCTGATCTTAATAGGCTTTCCATCATCAAAGCCCGCGACAATGTATTTTGCTTCGATACCTCATAGCTCTTCATACAATAAAGGTTGTTGGATAATGGCTATGATCAAGGACTGCTCCAACGGGAATCTGTAAAATTATTTAAAATTAACCAGATAGAGCTCAAAGCGAAAATAGGGAATTACCATGTACTGATGTATGTTGTATTTTTATACTAAATGATTGATCATCTGAAATAGGGTCATTATTAATGTTTTTAATGAGTTCATTACAAACTAAGGTGATTGCAGGAGGAATTTGTTAAGAATAAAATGGAGATATGGATATCATTGCCGGCTATATAAGTATACAAACGGTTATAAGTATAACGCCCTTCTCATCTACTTAGCTTCTACTCAAAGACTTTAGAGGCAATGCGGCTTAAATGGGTAATCCTGTATCTATTTCTATAATGAGCATTCCTAATATTCGTATACCTTGCTTAAATAGGTAACCATATTCATTTACGCGGCTTAAATGGGTAATCATATATTTATTTGCGTGGCCTAAATGGATAATCCCGTATCTATTTCCATTTGGTTCAGCCAATCATTTGTGATCATATTCCATCGGACCCATTATGGTAGGATTCAGTCTTAATTATTCCGCTTTGAATCTTCTCCTCTCGCATGGCCTGATCCTAAAGATTTGCGCCCTATTGAAACCATGTCAGAACTTTCAGGAAGGAAATTTGTTCATTAGTAAAGTCTGATTATAAATTCAACGCAATAGCTTAAAAAATTCCTGAATATGAAAAGGATTGCGATCAATGGCTTTGGGAGAATTGGCCGGGCATCCCTCAAACTAATTCTCAATACTCCAGGCCTTGAAATTGTGGCAGTCAACGACTTGATGACCCTGGAAAATGCGGCTTACCTGTTGAAGTATGACAGTGTGTATGGCATTTATGAGAAGGATGTAAGGGTGCAGGACGGTGCATTGATTGTTGGAGGTAAAAATATAAAATACATTTCGGAAAAGGATCCGGCCAAATTGCCATGGAAAAGCATGGGAGTGGATATTGTAATAGAAAGCACGGGCTTATTCACCAAAAGGGAAGATGCTGAAAAGCATATTCATGCCGGGGCCAGGACCGTTATAATTTCAGGACCTACCAAGAGCAAGGACACGCCAACCGTAGTATATGGAGTAAATACAAATGAAGGGAAAACGGCCATTTTCTCCTGCGCGAGTTGCACTACCAACAATACGGGTCCCCTTATGGAGATCATTGGCAGAAGAATCGGCATCAAAAAAGCGATACTGGTCACGGTGCATGCATATACAGCTTCCCAATCCCTGGTTGATTCTCCTTCTAAAAGAGAACCAAGAATGGGTAGGGCCGCGGCCATAAACCTGGCGCCCGCTTCTACGGGTGCCGCCATTGCCGTAACCAAGGCCCTCCCGCAATTTGAGGGGAAATTCGATGGGGTTTCTATTCGCACACCCGTTCCCGTTGGGTCCATTTCCGATGTCACATTCATCTCTCAAAGAAATACTACTCCTGAAGAAATCAATGCCATCCTGCTCGAAGAATCCAAAACTGACCGTTATAAACAGGTTCTGTCGGTATCAAATGAGCCATTGGTTTCAACAGATATTATCAAGAGCCCATTTGCGGCTATTGTGGATTCAGAGATGACTCGTGTGGTGGACGGAGACCTCGTAAAAATAATGGCATGGTACGATAATGAATGGGGATTTACTAACCAAATGATAAGGCAGATGCAGGAATTGTGATTGCGGATTATTAAGGCAGGTAAATACTGGGCTTTTTCATTGCAACAATGAAGTTCAGTTCCAGCGACTGTCCATAATTGCCATTTGAATTTCCCTGAACCTGTACTAGCTGAATACCATTCAAATTTTTTTGCCAGGCCATTTGAAAATAAGACCTGCCGATAGGATATCGGAAGGTCTTTGCATTATTTTCACTTTAATTGAGGTCCCGAGCGGATTCGAACCGCTGTAGGAGCTTTTGCAGAGCTCTGCCTAGCCACTCGGCCACAGGACCATTTTACCGGGTTGCGAAAATAGGATATTTTTGTTTGTAATTGTCAAATTCGGGCTTTCAGATTCGTTAATACCGGAGCTTCCAACCGGAGTTCCCTCAAAATAAAGAAAGGAATTTAGATTTTTAGGACTGTTTTCCCGGAGGTAAAATAAAGTACTAAATCCTCGGTGTAATATATGCAGAGAATACCGGAATCTGAATTGATCATCAACCCCAGGGGCGCCATTTACCACCTGAATTTGAAACCCGAAGAACTGGCCCATGATATCATTACGGTGGGTGATCCTGAGAGGGTGGGAGAAGTCAGCAAGTTTTTGGACCATATTGAATTCGAGATTCAACACCGGGAATTTGTTACCCATACGGGTTGGTTGGGGAAAAAGAGACTGTCGGTGATTTCTACAGGGATCGGAACGGATAATATCGATATTGCATTGAATGAATTGGACGCCCTGGTGAATATTGATCTCGGGAGCCGCACCATTAAGGACAAATTGACTACACTCAATATCATTCGCATAGGCACGGCCGGTTCTCTTCAGCAGGAAATTGCGGTGGATAGTTTTGTAGCCAGCACACATGGTTTGGGTATTGACAACCTGATGAATTTCTATCGTACTGAAAACAACGAGGAAGAGAAGCAACTCCTGCATGCCTTCATCACCCAAACCCAATTACACAATCAATTTGCAAGGCCCTATATCAGCAGTGTCAGTCCTGCCTTACTCAAGCATTTTGTGCGCGATTTTCACCAGGGTATAACAATTACCTGCCCCGGCTTTTATGGCCCTCAGGGAAGGATTCTCCGCCTGGGTCTTAGCAGTCCAGACCTGGTAAACCGTCTGACCCAATTTCAATTCGGCCAGCACCGGATCGCCAATTTTGAAATGGAAACGGCAGGCATATACGGATTGGGAAAATTATTGGGTCACCATTGCCTGAGCCTGAGCGCCATAGTGGCGAACCGCGTGAGCAAAGAATTCAGCAGGGATGGAAATACCACCATAAAACGTTTAATCAGGAAGAGCCTGGATATAATTGCCGGCATACCCGGCATTCCATAGTCAAATCTTGTTACATTTGCGGTCATCATTTTACTAAATGGCGTGGACCTTCTGTTATGAACATAACATTTTATAAATACCAGGGAACCGGCAATGATTTCGTGATTCTTGACAACCGGAAAGGTGAATTTTCAGCGCTCAATAATACTCAGGTCGAATTCATTTGCAGGCGGAGATTCGGAGTTGGCGCCGATGGAATGATGCTCCTGAATGAGAAAGCCGGTTACGATTTCGAAATGAAATATTATAATTCGGACGGACGCGAGAGTTCCATGTGTGGCAATGGAGGAAGGTGTATGGTGAAATTTGCCTACCATTTGGGTATACATAAACCCTTGTACCAATTCCTGGCCACTGATGGCAGGCATGAGGCGGAAATAGATCTTAATGGATGGGTAAGGCTCAAGATGCAGGACGTGCACGAAGTGGAGACCCGCTATGAAGAATATATCCTGAATACCGGTTCGCCACATTTTGTGAAATTTACTAATGAGGTCAGGGACATGAATGTGAAGGAGAAAGGCCGCGAGATCAGAAACAGTAAGGAATTCGCGGCAGAGGGCATCAATGTTAATTTTGTGGAGCATCTCAATGAGCATACCATATTCGTCCGCACTTATGAAAGGGGTGTTGAAGATGAAACGCTTAGTTGTGGAACAGGCGTGGTGGCGTCTGCACTTATGGCTGCGCACAATGAAAATGGCTTTAACCAGGTTGATGTTTATACGCCCGGCGGCAAGCTAAGTGTTGAATTTGACCTTGCACAGGAAAATCAGTACACTAATATCTGGCTCTGTGGCCCCGCAGAATTTGTGTTCAAGGGAGAAATTGAGGTGGAGTAGGTAAATTCTGCATTCCTGATTTACTATACCCCTTACCTTTGCTCCGCCATGATTCAATATTTTAAGAATGTTAACGGAGTGACCCTCGCAATTGATAAGCCCGATAACGAAACTTGGGTCAATATACTTCCCCCGCTCAAGCATGAAGAATTTGCGGAGGTCTCCGAGGCTCTTGATATACCCATTGAATTCCTTCAGGACTCCCTGGATATTGACGAAAGACCCAGGTTCGAACTGGAAGACAATGTCAAGTTGATCGTCATAAAAACCCCCACGGAAAACAATTCTTTTAATGAAAGTGACGCTTATTATATTACTATTCCCATCTGCATCATACTCACTCATAACCAAATTGTAACTGTCAATTCCTTTGAAAACGGAGCCATTAAAAAATTCCTGAGCACTTTTCAGAACCGGCATCCCGACAAGAAAAATATGATGGTGCTCAAGATCTTCGAGAAGATCACGCAGGCATTCATGGAATATCTCAAGGAGATCAATCACCGCCGGAATATAGTAGAACAGAAATTGTATGACTCCAACCGAAATGAAGAATTGCTGGAATTAATGAGGATCCAGAAAAGCCTGGTCTATTTTGTGACCGCCCTTCGTTCCAATGAATTGCTGCTGATGAAACTGGAAAGAACCAATTTCCTTGGCCTGAATGATGAGGAAAAGGAAATTCTGAATGACCATGTGGTGGACATGTCGCAAGGCCTGGAAATGGCTCATATTTATACAAATATTTTGAGCAGCACATTGGACGCATTCGCCAGCATCATCAGTAATAACCTGAACAATATCATGAAGCGACTCACTTCCATAACCATTGTGCTGTCACTTCCCGCGCTGGTTACGAGTATCTACGGTATGAACGTTCCGATCCCTTATGCCAATTCCACCCATGCATTTTATATCCCGATCATTCTATCCCTTTTGGTATCGGTTGTAATCAGTTGGTATTTCATGAAGAGAAAATGGTTCTGAGTGAACCGTCCATTGTAAGTATTTCCAGAATTTCGACCGGCTTCCCTCAAGTTCTTATATTTGTTTTCAAAATATTAATCCATGTTTAATGTTAGAGTGTATGGAATCCTTATCAACAACCAAAAGCAGGTATTGGTAAGCGATGAATTTATCAGGGGGGGGTATTACACGAAATTTCCCGGTGGCGGGCTGGAATTTGGAGAGGGTACAAGGGACTGTCTGCAAAGGGAGTTTTTGGAAGAAATGAATCTTAAAGTGGAAATTGGAGAACATATTTATACTACGGATTTCTTCCAGCTTTCGGCATTCAACCCGGGTCACCAGATCATTTCGATCTATTATGACGCAACTGCCCTGGAACCCATTACCGTGCCATTGAGGGAAGGGCTATTTGAATTTGATGAGCAGCAGCGTCTT
>CALFNL010000216.1 GCA_937902875.1 uncultured Bacteroidota bacterium
CCTGCAGATCCTGTAAATGGCATTGCCGCCGCGCACAGGTCCGAAGAAAGAAGCGATGATGACGGCAGGGAATGCCAGTAGCATAAATGCGACGAATAACAGTATTGCGTAAATGCAGTAGATGATCTGTATGGGTTTGAGCAGCCATTTCATGAGGAACATTTCTTCAATTGCAATCGCAGGGCCAGTCCCTGTCTAAATCTATGCAGGTTATCACCACCATGCCCCGGTTGCTGGGCGCAAATATAATCCTCACGAGCTGATGGTCGTGGGTGATGCCTTCAAGGGCGTATTTGGGATCGGGCCTGGCATGCAGTTCGCTTTTGCCATAGTCGATATTGCCGGTCTCCAAAATTTCCTTCACTTCGCTTTCGTCGATATGGCGACAAGCCATGCGGCAGCGGGCATGTTTGGTATAAATGAGATGAGAAGCATGACGATCGAATTGTGTATCGCTATTATTCCTGGATTTGAGCCACCAGGCGAACGCCAGGAGAGCGATCACCAAAAGGAGCCAGAAGATTCGATTCTGTTTCATTACCCGGCAATATATTCAAGAAAATTGAATTGCAGGCCGGAACGGCAAGACGATGGAGGATTGAGGACGGCGACAATTCCCTCCATTTACCCAGGAATTCATTGAATATCCATTTTAGTATCTTTGCCGCCCTATGGCAGAAACGAGAACAGTGGCATTTCATACCCTGGGCTGCAAGCTGAATTTTTCGGAGACTTCGAGCCTTTCCCGGCTATTGGAGAAGGAAGGATTCCGGAAGAAGGAATTCAGCGAGCAGGCAGATGTGTATGTGATCAATACCTGTTCGGTTACAGACAATGCCGACAAGGAATGCAGACAGATCGTGCGCCGGATTCAGCGAAAGGCGCCGGAAAGCCTGGTTGTAGTAACAGGATGCTATGCGCAATTGAAGCCCAGGGAAATTGCGGAGATACCCGGCGTTGACCTGGTGTTGGGCGCCGCAGAGAAATTCAATATTGCCGGGCATTTGAAGGAATTGACAAAGGGAGATTCTACGCGTATTTGCAGTTGCGATATTGATGAGGTGACCGGTTTTCATTCATCTTTTTCCATAAATGACAGGACCAGGACTTTCCTGAAAGTGCAGGATGGCTGCGATTATAATTGTTCATTCTGCACCATTCCCATGGCCAGGGGAAGGAGCCGGAGTGATCTCATCGATAATGTGGTATTAAGGGCCCATGATCTGGCGGCTGCCGGCGTAATGGAGATTGTGCTCACGGGTGTGAACCTGGGAGATTTTGGTAAAGGGGCTGATTGGGCCAAGGGTCATGGCGAAAATTTTTATGAGTTGTTGCAGGCATTGGACGAAGTAAAGGGCATAGAACGCTACCGGATTTCTTCGATAGAGCCTAACCTGCTCACGGATGAGATCATAAGTTTTGTTGCGGGCAGCAGAAGTTTCATGCCTCATTTTCATATCCCCCTGCAAAGCGGGAGTAACCGGATATTAGGTTTAATGCGCAGGAGGTATCGCCGGGAATTGTATGCGGAGCGGGTTGCGGTGATAAAATCATTGATGCCCCATTGCTGCATCGGCGCCGACGTGATTGTAGGATTCCCCGGAGAAGGCCAGGAAGAATTTAACAATAGTTTTGAGTTTTTGGAGGGCTTAGACCTGTCTTATCTGCATGTGTTCACGTATTCAGAAAGGGATGGCACGGCTGCCCTGGAATTGAAGCCCGTAGTGCCGATACACACCCGTCATGAGCGGAACAAGTTGTTGCGGAATCTGTCTTTTATGAAAATGCAATATTTCGAAGCGGGGCAGCGTGGGCAAATGAGACCTGTATTATTCGAGGGCCACGGCAGGGATGGGATAATGGAAGGATATACTGATAATTATATCAGGGTTTCCACTCCAATTCGGGAAGAATGGGTTAACAAAGTGGTGGAGTGGCGCTTATAAAAATACCAACCCTTTGACCTAATTTTACGTTATTATATGAGGCAGGATTTGAACATGAAAAAATTCCAGGTTACCATACATTTTGAAATGAACGAGGAACTGATGAGTCTGGTACCCCAACACCGCGAGTACGTGAATGAACTCATTGAGAATGGCACTATTGACCATTATGTGGTAACTATGGAATCGCAAAAAGCCTGGATCACTTTCAGTGCGGAAGACAAGCAACAGGTGGAAGAATTTCTCTCCAAATCACCCATCTTCAAATTCTGGACTTATGAAATTGAAGAACTCTTTGTGGTGGACGGTCAGCATTACAGGCTGCCGGCGGTACAGTTGAATTAGCATTTTGAAATTTCTTGGTTGATCTGGCTCCACTAACTATAGAAGCCTGAATGATATTTATAGTAAATAGAATATCACAAAAAACAAAATGACATTGAATCAATCCTTAGTTACTCTTGCAATGCCAAGATACCCAACTCTTTTTGTTTCAAATTCTCTTCCTAATTAATTGCAGCACTCCATTAATAAATGTAAGCGGATGTATGGGATTGCCGGGTACATATAAATCAATCTTATATTTCCTCAAGAAATCCCTGTCCAGGGCAGGGCTTCCCTCGAATATGCCGCCGCTGATGGCATCGGTACCTGCAAGAATAATGATTTTGGGCTCGGGTATGGCATCGTAACAGATTTGCAGAGGCTGGGCCATGTTACTTGTAATGGGCCCTGTTATGACTACCCCATCAGCATGCCGCGGTGATGCCACAAATTCAATCCCAAACCTTCCCATATCGAAGTTCACATTGCTGCATGCATTTAATTCCATTTCGCAACTGCCATCTCCTCCGGCACATACCTGCCTCAACTTCAATGAACCGCTGAAATAACTGGAAATTTCTTTTCTTATCAATTCAGGATTCAAATCAACAGGTTCGTCCTTCCCTTCCGCAATGATCAATTTTTGGCGATCATTGGTGGCTATTTTATAGTCGGTCGTAAATTTTATTTTATCGGGATAGGCCAGGGCACATTCACCACAAAAGACACACCTGCCCAAATCAATCGAAAGCGGGTTCCCTGATATAGCGTTAGTGGGGCATATTTCCACCAGTTCGGCTTCATCAACATTAAGGGTACTGATTACGGGTCTGCCTCTGAATATGCCAGGCACCTGGGCGGTTGCTATATCGGGAATATATTGTTTGCCCTGGTGCAATACTATTTTCAAATTGTTAAACATAATTCCTACGGCTTTATTAATTATAAATCATGCCCACAATACGACAGGTCAAAGCTTTTGTTACAAATGGGAAAATCAGAAATTTCATTATTCCTTACGGCCAAAGCCATCGCCAGCCAGTTATGGAATGAAGGATCCTTAATTTTATAATGAATCAGGTCTCCATTATCACCCGTAATGGCACAATGGCAAATTTCTCCCCTCCATCCTTCTACCAGCGAAATGGCAAATGAATTGGGTATCGGATTTCCCAATTGGTCTGCCGCTTCAACAGATGGAAGATTTTGGATAAGTTCCCTGATATATCCCATGGATTGATCAATTTCTTTCTTTCGGATTCTGCCTCTTGAATACACATCACCCTGATTCCTCAGCACAGGCTCATGCCTCAATTCGGGATACAAGTCATGCGGATGTGAAAATCGGATATCTCTCTTCAATTCGCTCATCCTGGCGCTCATGCCTACCGTACCCACAAGAGCTGCCTGCTCAGTTGTAACGACTCCTGTTTTTTCGAACCTTGCCAATGTGCTGGGTAAGCTGAATAATTCTTCAGAAATCTCTTCAAAATCCTTTTCATACTCTTCAAACAACACTAATAATTCATCAGCCAATGTTTGAGTAATGGGATAGTTGTTCTTCCCCACACGTACTAATCCTTTTGCCAGCCGGTTGCCGCACCATTTTTGAAAATAATTAATAACAGGAGTTCTCAGCCTTCCATAAACAGCACTGCCCAATTGATAGGCAACATCGGTACACATGCCGCTCAAATCGCCGGTATGTACGGCTATTCGCTCCAATTCCAGCGCAATTGTGCGGGATAGCTGCAAATCCCTGCCCGGTTGAAATTTGCACAGGCTTTCCCATAGATTTACAAAAGCAACAGTATGACCCGCTGCTGAATCACCCGCGATATTTTCAGCCAGCACAACACGTTGCAGCAGTTTCTTTTTGTCAAGGAATAATTGCTCAACTCCCCTGTGCTGGTAACCCAATTGAATTTCCAGGTGCAGAATTTGCTCTCCATTACAAATGAACCGGAAATGCCCCGGTTCAATGATGCCCGCGTGGATGGGTCCTACACCCACTTCATGCAGTTCTTCACTTTCGATCTTAAAAAAGGGATAGTTGGCTATGTTGCTGCTTTTATCGAACCTGTTGAATGGAAAACGCACAGGCTTAAGCCAGGGATGGTCGGTATAATTTATTCCAAAATTCTCATGAATTTCCCGCTCAAATTTTTCAAATACCAATTTATAATTTGAAAAAGAAGGCAAGGGTTGTTTCATGTCAATTACAGATGATGAAATGCATATTGAATTTTGCTCATCTTTAGCGATGCAGCAAATGAGTTTGATTTTATCAAACCAGGGGAATCCAAAATAACTCACACAATGAGAGCCGGCAGTATTCAACAGGGTAAAGACGTTTAGTTCCAGAAATGAGGAGTAATCCAACTCCGGGATAGTGGAGATGGGAATAGTTTCATTATTTCTTATGCCTGTATAGTTCATGTTATTGAGGTAGGTTTTTGACTGCTTCCCTGATAAGTGTAACGAATTCCCGGGGCGGGTTTAGTCCCAGGTAAACAACCAATCCCAATAAAATAAATTGGGATATCGATTCGGCCGGGTTTATTCTTTCCACTTCATCATCATTAAAATCTACTGGCGGTGAAAACAGCAGTTTGAAAATATTTTTTCCAAACGCCCAGATGATTACAGTTAGTAATAGCATCACCACAATCAATAGCCACAAATAGTTAGCCTCAAACAGTGAAAGGAAAATCAGGAATTCGCTGATAAATAAGCCAGATGGCGGCATAGCTGTTGCAAAGAAGAAAGCCAATAGCACCACAATTGACCCTGTAAGATTGTATTTAAAGTAATTACCCACGTCATAGATACTCTTGCTCTTGTAGATACGGTAAATCTGACCTTGCTGAAAGAAAAGGCTTGATTTAACAAAGGCGTGCAAAATAATATGCAAGACTGCTGCATAATATCCCACCCCTCCCGCTACCAATCCCAGCATCACAATTCCCGCATGTTCGATGCTTGAATAAGCAAACATCCGCTTGATATTTTTCACTTTTGTCATATAGACCGTAGCCACAAAAATGGAAAGAAGGGCCGAGATCAGTATAACATGATTGGCCCAACTATGAATAGATGTATGCGCAACAACGACATAAAAGCGGAAAATTCCCACAAAACCCACATTCATCAGAACGCTCGAAAGCAATGCGCCTGCCGGTGACGGCGCCTTATCTTTTGCATCAATTCCAGCGGTGTACATAGGAACCAGCCCTAACTTGGCAGTAAAACCGGTAAATATAAATATGAATGCCAACCTTAACCAGAATTGGTTGAGTTCAGAAGCTTTTCTAAAAAGATTATTGAATGAAAGGTCATCAGTTCCTGCCTTGGGCAAAGCGAAACTTACAAACAGGATGCCAATAAATACCAACATAATACTGATTGCGCAAACAAAAACATATTTCCAGGTACCTTCAAGTGAGCGGCTGTTTCTGCGATGATAGATCAGGGCAGAAGCGCTGAGTGTAGTTAGTTCAACGAAAATCCAGGTGACAGCAATATGGTTGGAGAGGTAAACAGCACTTATGGCGGTTAGCAAGGCGGTCATTGCTGCGAAATAAATGGCAGTGTGCCTTGGATTATCCTGTTTGCTGCTCAAATACACATAACTGTGGTACATGGCAGGTATGCTGATGATTGTTGAAGTTACCAGTAGCAATATTGCCAATGAGTCAGCGGTAAAATAATTCAGTTCTGTCTTGTTAATGTGCAGGCATTCATAAATCGTAAACCCGATTTGCAGAAGAAGAAAAACTACGACCAGAAGGTAATTGATGAACCTGCTCCTGTTAAAAAATAGCAATGCACTTAAGCCGAATGCGCCTGCCAAATAAATTCCTGTCATTCTTTTATATTATTGATTAATCCTTTAGATTTTTCAATTGGTCCACGTCAACATCCTTCAATACATCGCCAATTCTATTCACAAAAATTCCCAATAAGAAAACACTGGCAAAAATATCCAGCAGGATGCCCAGGTTCACCAGCATTGGCATTTCATTACCCACGGCCAATGACAGAATGAATACACCATTTTCAATTACCAGGTATCCCAGCACATGGGTAATGATCTTATTACGGGTTACAATAATGTAGAGTCCAGTGAATAATGTTGAAATGGCTACAACAAAATATATCTTGCTAATTTGGGTATCACTGATTGCGTTGGATAAAATGAAAGTGACGATGATAATAAGGGTAATAATGATGAGTGAAACAAAATTGGGGAGAAAGGGTTCTGCATCCCTGGTGAGCCTGTTCCTTTTCATCACATAATTCACAAACAAAGGGATGGCAATCGCCTTTATAACGATGGTCTCCAAAAGCACAAAGGCCAGATTAACCGCATTGATCTGGATCAGCTCGATAAAGGCAATTCCAAAAAGCAATACACCCTGAAAGGAAAGAATTTTAATATAGGTGAGCAGGCGGTGCGCGATGCCCAGGTAAAGCAGCGTTATGGTAAAAGTAATCAGTAGGACTTCTGTCATTTTATAGTCGTTTGTTAATTGTTAATTTAACTGGCCTAAAATCACCAATACCCCCAAAAAAATTAATAGCGACACTGATGATAGCGCCAGTATATATTGAGCATTATGATTCATCCGGAATCTTGCCGTAAAAGACTCAAGTAATCCAACCGCAATGGCAAAAAGAATTTGGATTCCAAAGAAAAACGGAATGGTGAGGTACAGGGGGAAACTGCCCATAAACAGGTTTGCAATTAATGCCCCATACATGGCAAATTTCAGGTTGGTAGCATATAAAATCATCCCCAGGTCGAACCCACTGTTATCGAGTATCATCACTTCATGAACCATTGTGAGTTCAAGATGCGTTTTAGGGTCGTCAATGGGAATTCGGCTATTTTCAATCATAGTTATCATTGCCAGAACAAATGTTGCCAAAACTCCAAGTATGTAGGAAATGTAAGGGCCAAAATGCATGGATGCGAATATTTCCTGGAAGGAAGTATGCCCGGTAAGAAGCGCAAATGAGCCCATCAGAATAAAAAAAGCCGGTTCCGCAAACATAGAAAACAAGGCTTCCCGGCTGGCGCCCATTCCTTCAAAGCTGCTCCCTGTGTCCAGTGCAGAGATAATCATAAAAAATTTTCCCACCCCCAAAATGTAAGCAAAGAACACAAAGTCACCTTCAAAAGAGATAATTCCTTTGTATTCGCCCAAAGGAATGACCATGATGGCCATGATGATAGAAGCAAAATATATGCTGGGAGCTATCTGGAAAATAATACTGGTGGTTTTGCTATATACGGATCCCTTCTTGAGTAGCCTGACAATGTCTTTCATCGGCTGAAAAATGCCCGGGCCTTTTCTGCCGGAAGTTATACTCTTGGTGCGGTTGATAATACCCGTGAAGAAAAGGCTCGCCAGTACAATTAAAATAAAACTGATCATTCTTTATAGCTTATTTAAAAAATTAATCAATGTTTTTATATACTCAAAAGCAAAGGGAACACTCAGTGCCAGGGTTATAAAAACTACTCCATACAATATATAAAACTGCAGGTTCCCGTTTTGCAAAAAAGTGAATCGGTTAAAGAAGGCCTTTAAAAGATGCAAAGGGTAATCAATAAACATTTCTTCCATCTTATCATAAGGGTGCGTTTCAAGCTCTCCTCCTTTTGGAAATACATCCTTTATTTCTTTTTTCTTTCTATGAATTGAAAGTACTGGTTCTGCCAGCTTGCGATAGGCCCGAATAAAGGAACTGGCGGTGTATTGCATTTTAACCGTGGGGGCAACATATCCGCAGCCCCAGGTTGTATTAAATTCCACAGGCCTGTTTACTACCACTTTGTTTCTTATAAAATATATCAACCCCACTAAAAGCATAAATCCTGCGGCACATATTCCTATCATAGATATAGCGTTACCGGCGGGCAGCTTACCCGGTGCAAAATATGCATCAACATTAATATGGGTAAATAATGCAACAGGCCTTGAAAGAGCGTTAATAAAGATTTTAGGAAATAACCCAATTGCCGTTATTAACGCAGCTATTGCATACATCGGAACCAGTTTTCCAAAGGCTGCCTCCCTGGGCGTATGAGAAAACTGATGACGGGCCGTGCCTAAAAAAACACAGCCAAATGCTTTTGTAAAGCACAGCATTGCCAATCCACCAATGAGCGCTAAGCCAAAAAGTCCGCTAACTATCCAGGTAAGCAGAACCTTGTCGGAGCCAGGTAACCCTGTAAACATTCCGTTGTAAATAAGGAATTCTGAAACAAATCCATTGAATGGAGGTAGCCCGCAAATAGCAAGAGAAGCGAGAAGAAATAAGAATGAAGTTTGCGGCATCAGCTTACCCAAACCACCCAACTTTTCTATATCCATGGTGTGAATGGATTGATTTACATTACCAGCGCCATAAAACAAAAGCGATTTAAAAAGAGAGTGATTCAATGTATGGAGCAGCGCGCCTGCAAATCCTAAAAAAGTCAATACACTATTTCCCTTCCCTATGCCGATGCACCCAAGTCCAATGCCAATGCCAATTATTCCGATGTTTTCAATACTATGATAGGCCAGCAATTTTTTCAGATTGTGTTGAACAATGGCAAGCATCACTCCATAAATTCCTGAAACAATAGAAATAAAAAGAATAACATATCCCACAAGGAGATAATCGTTTCTTATCAGTAACACCATTCGCAAAATGCCATAAATACCAATTTTAATAATTACCCCAGACATTATTCCGGATATATGTGCCGGCGCTACCGGATGAGCATAAGGTAACCAGGTATGAAAGGGAACGAAACCGGCTTTTATTGCGAATCCCGCGAAGAAACATAGAAATAATGCAACCCCGGTAAGCAAAGAACCGGAAGCAGAAAATATGGCGATGGCATTAAAGTCGTAGGAATTCATCTTCAATGCGACCCAGATAAAAGCCAGCGTTTGAAGCAAAATGCAAATATGCGACTGCACCAGGAAATTTATTCCGGCGTTTAAAGTTTCTCTTTTATTATGTTCAAAAATTATGAGGATAAAAGATGATAAGGCCATTATTTCCCATGCTGTGAGAAAGGCAATTGAGTTTTGCAGGGCGCAAATGCCAATTAAGCTTGCCTGAACCAATATAAAACTAATGCAGTGAAGTGTCAGATTAGACTTTTGCGTTCTGTACGCTTTCATATACTGCAGACCATAAAATGCCCCGGTAATAAAAGTAAAATTGATAATTAAGATAAATAATCCAGACAAGGCATCGATGCGAACGGCTATTCTCCCGGTTGCCAATGAACCACGAAACAAATATTCGTAATTTGTTCCCGACAGCACTCCAAAAGCGATAATACTACTGAGAACAGCAACCATAATAACAGCAGTTACGGTAATCATTCCTTTCCATTGCACATTCACAAATGGAATAAGCGCAACCGATAAAAGAATGATTATTAAAAAAGCTGCAATAGTTACCATCAGACTAATTTAAAGACTGTGCCCAAAAACACAAAGACAATAAAGAATATTCCATACAAAATATACATTTGGATATTGCCATTTTGAATAAATTGAAAATAGTTCAGGGAATAAAGAAGCCTGTCTACAATTTTGTCAAATATTCTGACCGCAAAAAAGTCATTGTAGTGAGATGAATAATTTCTTTCGGCAGGAAAGATTTCACTAGTCCCGATTTCCTTGAATTTCTTCTTTTCCAAAACAATAAAATTCAAAAGCTTTCCAAGCGATTTTGAAAATGATTTGCCCGTATACTGAAATCTTGAAGAAGGTGAGGCGTATCCGCAACCCCAGGTTGAGCCCAATGCAACCGGGTGTTCACGGGTGAGGCTTTTTCTTATGAAGTATATTAGAATAAGCAACAGCAAAAACAACATTGCATACTTTCCAATTGCCGAAATGCTATTAATTAATGAAACAGGAATTGAAAGACTTTCTCCCGAAATGTTTGGAATAAACCTGGATACGATCGCATTTACTACCAAAAAATAAAATTTGGGGAACAATCCGATTGAAAGCATAATGATTAGAATAAAATATTGCGGCAATCGCATTATAATCGATACTTCCTTTGGTTCCTGATGCAGATGAGTACGGGGTGTGCCTAGAAATACTGTTCCAAAACTCTTGGTAAATGTGAGCATAGAGATTCCCCCGATTATTGCCAGCCCAGCCAGGGAGAAAATCATCAGGGTAATATGAGTTATGCCTATTGATTTTATGCCAAGTAAAATTCCGCTGTATAAAAGAAATTCCGATACAAACCCGTTAAAAGGAGGCAATCCACCGATTGCCATCGCTCCAATAAGGAAAAACATAGCTGTTTGCGGCATCCAATTTATCAACCCGCCCAGCCTTTCCATATCCCTGGTATGGGTTTGCTGGTAAACTGAACCGGCACTAAAGAAAAGTAGCGATTTAAATAGGGAATGATTCAGGGTATGCAGCAAGGCACCTGTAAATCCCAAAACCACCAATAAACTATTTCCATTACCCATTCCCAACAAGCCAAGGCCGATGCCGATTCCAATGATGCCTATATTTTCAATGGTGCAGTAGGCTAGCATCTTTTTCAGATCCCGGTGAACCGCCGCATTTAAAATACCATATAACCCTGTGAGTACTGAAAGGATAATTATTATTTCTCCCAAAACGATATAATCCTGCTTTAGCAAAAATATAATCCGGAATATTCCATATATGCCCAATTTAACAATGACGCCAGACATGACTCCTGAAATATGTGAAGGCGCTGCCGGGTGTGCCTGCGGCAGCCAGGAATGCAAAGGAATAAAACCCGCTTTTATTCCAAACCCCACAAAGAATAAAAGGAACAGCCATAGGTTTGTATTGGAAGAGAAGAATTTTTCAATTGCCGAAAACTCATATGATCCTTCTGAAAAATATACCCAGATAAAAGCAGCCGCCAGAAAAAGGACTCCAATGTGCATTTGCACGAGATAATTTATCCCTGCCTTTAGTGTTGTTTTGTTTTGATGGTCAAAAATAACAAGCAGAAAAGAGGAAATAGACATTAACTCCCATACAATCAGAAATGTGAGGCCATTTTGCACTATGCAAACCCAGAGCATAGAAGCCTGAAACAACAAAAACAACATCCAATGCAATGAAAGATTTGTTCTTTGCAGGTGGTACTGTTTCATATAGCCTATTCCATAAAAAGCACCATTAATGCAGGTTAAATTGATGATAAGAATAAACCAGGCCGAGAGACTGTCAATATGAAATGAAATGTTTCCAAAAACAAGGATTTTGCCTATGATTAGCTCAACATAATTGCCTGCCAGTGCTTTCACCGCAAGAATAGATGTAACAGTAGACACTAAGCAAACAAAAATGAAATTGGCTTTTGCCTTTATGGAATGTGGTAATAGGGGAATAGATATAATTCCTGCTGCGGGTAATAATATGGCCAAATAAAATAACAAAGAGTCTGGCATAGATATTAGGTATAGTGATTATGCTGGTTTCCCCATTATTCACCTGCCCTGAACAATTCAGCGCATGACGGATATTAGGTTCCCTGAATGAAGCATTATTTTTCTCCGAAAGTTATTGTAACTCATTTCGCAACATGTGCAGGTTCTTGATAACAAGGTACCTGAAAAGATTATCATAAAGGACTTGTAGTAATCATGGAGAATTGCCTTTGAGCGTTTCCGGTGTCTGATTAAACCTCCCTTTGCTCAATACCACAATTCAATGCTTTGCGTTTAGAGTGAGCCGCAACAAGGCGGAATTTTCCTACCCCTTCAGCCATGGCTAATCTCCATTTTTCCTGAAACCTGAAGCTTTATAAGACTCATTTGATGAATTTCCCGAAAGCCTGAAAGCTTAAGACTGCCTACACCTACATAGCCGCAGTTCATTGAATCTCAATCTCTTCACGAGGATTGGCAGCGTGCAGCCCATTACCCTTTGATTCTCCAATATTCAAAATGCAAAGCTATTTGACCACATACTGTATTGCGGTAAACCTTATCTACTGAAAAAGTGAGTTTTATCAATTTTAGGGGTGATCCTCTCTCACATATGAGATTCAAACGTGTTTGCCCAATTGATAAGGGATTTTAGAAAAATTTCAAACTATTAATACCAGTGTTAGCGGGGTATTTTCTATGGCCTGGATTGTTGGGGGAGGGGGAATTGCGATTATTTTTATAGCTGGATCAAGAATTGAGCGGATTGGGGGATGACACAGATTAAATCTTGACGATGGATGGTTTAAAATATAAAGACATAACCGAAAAAATCTTAGGCGCTTCTTTCGAAGTTCACAAGTTTTTAGGAAACGGTTTTCAGGAAGTGATATATCAGAGAGCATTGGCTCACGAATTGAATAAAGCCGGTCTGAAGTATGCCAGGGAAATTGAACAGGATATTTTTTATAAAGATCTTCCTGAACCTATTGGAAGAAGGAGAGCCGATTTTGTAGTTGAGGGGAAAGTGCTGATAGAACTTAAATCAGTCATTGAATTATTAGGTGCTCATTTGGCACAGACTCTAAATTACCTTAAGGCTTACCGCCTGGAAGTAGGGCTTCTGATAAACTTCGGCGCGAAAAGCCTACAATTTAAGCGCCTGGTAATGACACAACGCGGATTAATGGATTGAGGATGGCACGGGCAAAACAGATCACGGATTAACACGGATCACGGATTAA
>CALFNL010000217.1 GCA_937902875.1 uncultured Bacteroidota bacterium
AATATCCAGGCATACAGACATATTTATCCGAATTACCCAGCTCCAATCAACTCGCGGCCATCAGGAACAAGGACCTGGACATTGGATTTCTCCGGAATCCTGCGCCGGACCCGGCTTTGGAGACCATGGTGGTTTGGCGGGAACCATTTTATGTGGTGCTGCCTGCGTGGCATTCTATTACTGCCCGGAATTTCAAATCACTGATGCAGGTATCCAAAGAAAAATTCATTCTTCCTCCAAGCACTGACGGTGAACTCTACCATCGGCATATCCTTGGCATTTGCGAAGAAGCCGGATTTAATCCAATGGTAGCACATGAATCCACACACGGTAATACGATTTTGAAACTGGTGGAAAATGGACTGGGCATATCGATTCTTCCACTGACTTTTAAAAAACTTGCGGGGAAGGGAGTAAGATTCATATCGTTAAAACATACTTCCAGGAAGGCCGAACTAACCGCGGTATGGCTCAAAGAAAATCATAATGGTACCTTGCAAAAGCTCAAGGAGATCATGCGTCCCATGCAGGTTTCTTGAGCATAGACAATTGTTCGCTCCCTGCTTACTCCCCATTAAATCGTATTTTGCGTTATCACAGAAATTGATCTCTATGCAAGAAATGCGGAAATTTTCAAGAAAATGGCACAAGCTGTTTTGCATTTTCCTGTTATTCATGGCTGGGGAAAAATTGACGGCACAGCATATTGACAGTTTGGCCGGCGGTACCAATACCTCACTGCGTGGCCTAAGCGTAGTGAACGATCAGATTGTCTGGGCAAGTGGCAGCAATGGAACCGTAGCGCGCTCCATAGATGGAGGCAAGACCTGGAAATGGGTAAAAGTGGCTGGTCTCGAGAAAAATGATTTCCGCGATATTGAGGCTTTCGATGAATTGAACGCGGTGATCATGTCTGTGGGCGAACCGGCCTATATTTTGAAAACTCATGATGGAGGAAATACCTGGAGACTTGTGTTTGAAGATAAGCGGCCCGGCATGTTCCTGGACGCCATGGAATTCTGGAATGAAAAAAGCGGCATTGTAATTGGCGACCCCATTGATGGAAAGATTTTTGTTGCCAGGACCTTTGACGGTGGAGAAAGCTGGCGTGGTCTTCCAGAGCAAAATTATCCCACGGCCGAAAAGGGGGAAGCCATGTTCGCGGCAAGTGGCACCAATATCAGGAAACTTGATGCTGACGAGGCATGCTTCGTGACCGGGGGAACCAAATCCAGGCTATTCATCCGGAGTAAAAAGATTGATATACCTATTGTGCAAGGAAAAGAAAGCACCGGCGCCAATTCAGTAGCCGTACTAAATTTCAAAAAAATAAATGGAAGGCCTGAAATCATTGTTGTGGGGGGAGATTTTGCAGCGGATACAGTTTCCCGTGAGAACTGCGCCATCACCAGGGATGGTGGCAAGACCTGGATCATTCCGAAAACGCCGCCACATGGATACCGAAGCTGTGTGGAATGGATCAACAGCAATGCCCTTATAGCCTGCGGCACTTCAGGCGTGGATATTTCTAAAGACGCTGGCATGAACTGGAGCCTCATCAGCAAGGAAAGCTACCATGTATGCAGAAAGGCGAAAGATGGAAAATCCGTTTTCCTGGCTGGGAATCGAGGCCGGATCGCGAGATTAGTATGGTGAAGGCGGGAATATCGCAATGTAGATCAAGTGGAATAATTCGGCAATAAACCGGACTCATAACTAATCACACTGCACATGGTCCAATCTTTTATTGCTTCTCCATCCTGCTTATTTCTTAAAAGCGAAATAAACAGCTCCAACCAGGAAGAAGAAACTGATAAGGTATTTCCATTGAAATGGTTCACGCAGATACCACAAAGCAAAGCCAACAAACACCAATAATGTGATGCATTCCTGAATTATCTTAAATTGATACGCACTGAAACCTCCCAGGTAGCCGAGACGGTTAGCGGGAACCTGGAGGCAATATTCAAAAAAAGCGATGCCCCAACTCACCAATATGGCCTTCCATAAAGGGACGTTCGTGTGTTTCAAATGCCCATACCAGGCAAAAGTCATGAAAATATTGGAAAGCACCAGCAGGAAGATTGTGCGCATAGGAACTCGATTATCGGGTGGCGTCAGCCATAACATGAGGTTTGATTATCATCAGGCGCTCAAACATGAATGATATACTTTCATCTGAGCACAGGGAGCCAGCCGGCTATGAGATACCTAATTAAGTCCCCTGAAATCTACGGGAACCAATTTGCTTACGCCGGGTTCCTGCATGGTTACGCCATAGATGACATCGACAGTAGACATGGTCATCTTGTTATGAGTGACTATGATGAATTGCGAATTTTCACTGAATTGGCGGATCATATTGGTAAACTTGCCAACATTGGCATCGTCCAGAGGCGCGTCCACTTCATCGAGGATGCAGAACGGAGCCGGCTTGATCAGGTAGATGGCGAAGAGCAGCGCCGTAGCCGTCAGCGTTTTCTCGCCTCCGCTCAACTGGGTTATGCTGGTAGGTCTCTTGCCTTTGGGTTTTGCCACAATGTCAATTCCCGTTTCGGCAAGGTTCTCCGGATTCTCCAGCACCATGTCGGCCGTATCCTCTTCAGTAAATAAGGCTTTAAATACTTTCTGAAAATTTTCACGCACCTGGTTGAAAGTATCCAGGAATTTTTGGTTTGCCGTAGTCTCCACCTCCTGGATGGTCTGCAGGAGGCTGTCTTTAGCGCTCACAAGGTCATTCTTTTGTTCCACTATGAATTCGTAACGCTTCTTCATTTCCTGGAATGCTTCGATGGCTGTGGGATTTATCTCCCCGATATTTTCGAGCCTCTTCTTCATTTTTTCACCGGTGGCCTGGAGCTCTTCCAGCGGCGTATCTGTGTTACGGGCTTCGTCAAGAATGGCATCCAGGTCTACTTTAAACTCTACGCTAAGCCTTTCCTTCATTCCGGCCAATTGCAGTTTCAATTCATTGAGCTTGTCTTTAATCTCATTCAGCAAATGGTCAATCTGTTCCCTTGCCTTCTGTTTATGCCTCAGCTCGCTTTCCTTTTCGTTTAAGGCATTACGTAAGTTATAATAAGCCTGGTCGGCCTCATTCAGCTTCTTTTCTTCCTCTTCCTTCCTTCGCATCAGTGTGAGCAGTGATTCCTCGGTCTGCTTTAGAGACTCGCTCGTTTCGCCGATACTGTTAGTGGCTTCTATCAATTGCAGGTTGCTGTCTTCAATCTGGGCTCTTAAGTCGGATAGCTGGCGATTTCTGAATTCGAATTCCTGGTTCAGGGCATTCAACTTGCTTTGGAGCCGGGTGAACTGGAGGTTGTTGTCGTTGTAGGCCGCATGCGCAAAATTGTATTCCTGCTCCGCGCCGGCATAATCCTGCTCCACGAGCTTCATGGTTTCCTGCGAATCAAACCATTGCCGGTTCAATGTTTCCAGTTCTTCACGCGTTTGGGCGATATTATCATGATTTTCCTGCAATTGTGCTTGCAATTCTTCGATGCGGCGGTTCCCGGTCTCTTCCAGGTGAAAAAGATTTTCTGTTTTATTTTGAAGCGCGAACACCTGGTTGGTCAATTGGTTGATTTCATCCTGGGCCTGCCGGATAGCATTTTCCTTGAGTTGTTCATTATAAGCCGTCACTTCATTATGTCTCGCCTGAATAGTTGATTTCAATTCATTCACCACTGATTCCTGCGCGCTGATTTCACCCTGCAGCTTTTCCAGATTTTTGGCGCGACCAATTTTCTTCCCCTCAAACAATCCCACGCTGCCGCCGGTGAGGGAGTATTTACCCTTCACATATTTACCATGCTTTTCAAGCACCACGGCGCCATTGCTCAAGCGCAGGGCTTCTTCATTTTCCGCGATGTAAACATTACTCAACAGGTATTCAGCCAGTTTGCGATATTTTTCATCCACTTCAATCACGTCCATGGCCGGTATGGTATTGGCTGGCTGGTGGTCATCAGCTTTGCTGAATTGATTCACCCTGTCGAGCAGAAAGAAATTCGCCTTACCCTTCTGGTTGGTGTCAAGCAGGTAAACCGCCTTTAGCCCTTCTTCGAGGTCATTGACCACATAGTAGTTCAGGAAGGGTTCCAATACATTTTCAACCGCCGCACGATATTCTTCCTTTACATAAATAATATCCGTCAGTATGGGCGCGGTGTGATTCCAGTCAGGATTCCGGTGGAGGAATTTTACGCTGTCAGGATATCCCTCCATGGAGTCGATCAGGCTTTTCAGGAGGTCATGTTCATTTCGTTTGGAATCGAGCTTACGGTTCTCTTCCGCCAGTTTGATCCGCAATTTTTCTACCTCGGCCTGGGTCTGGAGTATTTGCTCCTTGGTATATTCATGATGCTCCCGGAGCTGCTGCAAATCCAGTTTCCTGGTTTCCAGTTCCTCACTCCTTTCTTTTTTTTCTTTCTCCAGTTGAGCAATCTGACCAAGGCGATAGGATTTTTCTTCCTGGGCCTGGAGGATACCCCTCTGCAAATTCTGGATAGAGGTATCTGCAACGGCCACCTGCTTTTCAGCTTCGAACTGCCTTCGCTGAAGGGCCTGGTTTTGCTTTCTCAATTCGTCAATCGCGGCCCGCTTCTCATCGAAGACCCGGCGCTTTTCTTCCACGGCATCTTTCAATCCTTCAAGTTTGCCTGTGAATTCGCCCAATTTCAGTTCTTCGTCGCGGATCTGCTCACTGGTGAACTGGATGCTTTCTTCGATGCCCTTCAACTGGCCTTCCGCTTTCTGCAAGAAATCATTCAGGCTGCCTTCCCTTTCTTTCAGGTATTGCAGCCTTTGAGCGCTCAGGCTTTTTTCGCTTTCCTTGTCACGAACCGTTCCCAGCAAATCGTTGAAAGCGTATTGCATCTGCTGGAGTTCCTTTTCCTTTTCAATGAAACCTGATTTGTCCTGCTCCAGGCTGGCTTCCTAGAGGGCCATCATCGCTTCCAGCTCTATTTTCTTGTCGGTTTCCGCATGGTGCTGTTCATTCAGGTCTCTATAAGTAATATTGAATCCTTCCAAAGTGGCTTTGGCGAGTTCAATACTCAGTTCCTTATAGTCTTTTTTGATCTCGTAATATTTCTCGGCTTTTTTCGCCTGTCCTTCGAGGGTTTTCAACTGGTTATTGATCTCAAAGAGAAGGTCTTCTATGCGCGCCAAATCCTGCTCGGTGGCATCCAGTTTTAATCTTGCTTCTTTTTTGCGGGTTTTATAAATGGAGATGCCAGCGGCCTGTTCCAACATGCGACGGCGGCTATTTTCTTTGTCCTTGATGATATCGTCAACCATGCCCAGTTCAATGATAGCATAGCTGTCGGTAGTTACACCCGTATCCAGGAAGAGATTATGGATATCCTTCAGGCGGCAACTCACGTCGTTCAGTCTGTACTCGCTTTCTCCGCTCTTGTAAAATTTTCGGGTGATGGTGACCGTATTGAATTCAGTGGGCAGGAGGTTCCTGGTATTTTCGAATGTGAGGCTTACTTCAGCGAGTCCGCTGGCACTGCGGGTACGGGATCCGTTGAAAACCAGGCTTTCCAGGTTTTCGCTCCGCAGGTTACTGATCTTGTGCTCGCCAATCACCCAGCGGATGGAGTCAACGATATTACTCTTACCACAACCATTGGGTCCGATGATGCCTGTGATTCCCTCGTCAAAATTGATGGTGGTTTTGTCAGCAAAACTCTTAAAACCCTTGATTTCTAAACTCTTTAAACGCACAGTTCTACTAATTTTATGTAAGCTGGCAAATATATAGGAATCGGAATGAAATTAGCGAAGCCCTTTGGCAACGCCCCCATAATTATTAACGATTTATACACAAAGAGCCTGCCGTCAAATTTATGTGCAGGCTATGTGGAAAAGTATCAGCGACTATACCTAATGTTAAGAAAAAAGGGAATGAACCGGGTCAGACCCCTGCGATTTTTTTCTTATAAACGGCCAGAGCTTCCTCGAGTCGTTGCCGGGCGGTGGTGTCGCCGGGCACATTATGTGAAGGATGAATATGCAGGTGAATTCCCTTATCGGCAAGAATTTCAGCCACCGTAATCACCGTTAGCCAAACACAGGTAACAAAGGCCATGGTTGACACGGGGCCCAGTTTATCCTGGTGGTTCTTCAGGGGCACCGTGGCATCTTCAACAGGCGCGCAGGTATCCACCACAATATCCGCCAAATCAAAAATGGTCTTGCCACTGGAATGCCTGGTTTGTTTTCCCTTCGCGGCGGCGGCGGAACCAAAGGCAATCACTTTCATCCCTTTTTTCCGCGCCTCTATGGCCACATCTATATTTACATTATTTATGCCTGAATGCGAAAACAGCCACATGGTATCACGCGGGTCAAAATCGTATCCCTTCATAATTTCCACGCCATAACCTTCTACTCTTTCCAAAAATACAAACTGGTGCACGCCCATTTCCCCGGTGATACGGGTGAAAAAAGTGAGCGGTAATTCAATCATGGGATGAAATCCTACGAATCCCCCGATACGTGGATACATCTCTTCTATCGGTAAAGTGGCATGTCCACATCCGAAAGTGTGCACCCAGCGGTCAACTTCAATACTCGAGGCCATTACTTCGGCTGCCTTCCTGATATTCTCCAATTGCGTTTGTTCTATCTGATCCATTACATTCCTGGCATTATTCAGCCATTGCAACGCTAGCATAAGATGGTATTTATAAATTTATTCACTTAATTTTTCTAAAGATAAGAAAGCCCAGGAGGAGCATGATGAAAATCTCAACGAATGACACGGTGAGGAGATGCTGAATTCCGTATGATTGAGCAATAAATCCCATAAGATAGTTGACCAGCATATTGCCAAAGAGGGCCACTACCAAAACCAGGCTGAATGCGGTGCCCGATATTCGAGCGTATCGACTTCCCACCAAACCCAGCATGATGGGAAATCCTCCGGCAAGCCCCGCGCCTAAAAAGATCAAACCTGTAACGGCAAATCCGAAGGAATCGGCCCATTTCAGTATCATGCAACTCAGGAATACCACACCCAATAAAATAAATAGCATTTTGCCAGCAGGGACACTTCTAAAAATGGTGCCCAGGAACAGGCGCATAATGGTCATTCCCGCAACGAAGAGGGAAAGCGCGTACAATGCCCTGGCTCCGGGTATGGCTAACTGCTTATTGAGGTAGGTGGTGGTCCAGTTATTGATGATGGCCTCAAAACTGCTTTGGCAAAAGAGAAAGAATGCAATTAGAATGATAACGGGATCTTTGAGCAGGCCCATGCTGCTGGAAATTGGAAATCCCTGCCGGTGCTTTGGAGCCGGGAAATTTATGATGCTGAAGAAAATCCCTGCCATTAAGGTGAGCCATCCAACCGCCGACAATATCGTTTCAAAAGAATATTTGTTTTTGAGTAGTCCTGATACAAATGGCATGCCCAGAGCTCCAATTCCGAAGAATACTCCGAGAATGCTCAGGTTCGCCCCCTTTTCTTTTTCGCTGATGTCTGACACCAGGGCATTGGTGGCTCCATTGATGGCCCCACCGCTCAGTCCGAAAAAAAATATGCAGATTTTTAGCATGGCGGTTGATCCGGCGAACGCGATTCCTTCAAAACCCGCGAACATGATGATGCAGGAAGTGGAGAGCAGTATTTTATATCCATACCTGTCGCAGATCGGACCAAATGCCAATGATCCTGCCAGCACGCCAATCGGGAGAATGGAGAACAGGGTGCCCGCGGCTATTTCGTCAAGTTGAAATTTTAAACTGAGCCCGGTTGCAACCGAGCCAAGTGTGATGAGGCCAATTCCGAAAATCAACATTCCCAGGCAGGCGGATGAGAATACGAGCTTCCTGCTGAACATATTTATTTGAATTGTTTTGAATTGAACTTAGCGGTTTTGAAGTGCCAGATAGCCGGCTCCAAATAGTCCTGCATCCGGTCCCAGAGCCGCTGCCTGAAGGCTGACCATTTGCATGCTTATGGGCTGTGCCCATTTAGCGGCTTCCTTTTGAATATCCGGAATGAAGCGGGTGGCTGGTCCGAACACGCCGCCACCGAGCAGGATTTTTTCGGGATTAAAGAGACTAACCAGGTTGGCCACGGCCATTCCCCAATATACAATGCATTGCCTGAATATGGCCACGGCCATGGAATCATTCTGATCGTAGGCCGAAAATATGTGGTGCGCCCTGATTTCCCCGATGGGCGCGCTCTTCAATATTCCCGAATACCCAATATCTTTCTCCAAAAATTCTCTTGCAAGTTTCGCGATTCCCTCTCCCGATGCATAGTGCTCAAAACAACCGCAGGCAATATATTTCTCTTCGAATGGCGCCTGAAGTGCCATCCATCCAATGGCTCCTGCAATATCCTGGGCTCCACGCATGATGGCGCCGTTCACTAAAATACCGGCCCCGATTCCGGTACCTACGGCCAAAAAAATCGCGTTTTCGCAACCCTGCGCGTTACCCTGCCATTTTTCTCCCAGCATATAGCAGGCACGATCACTGTCTATCAGCACCGGAATGCCGGCGCTGATCTTTTTGATCTCCTCTAATAATGGATAGTCTTCCCATCCGGAAATATTGGGCGCCCATACGGTGCCGCTCAACTGACGGCTGATCCCGGGAACGCAAATTCCTATAGAGCTTATCTTATCGTTTGGTTGAATATCTGCCGCTAAAAATTTTTTTACCTGGTCCGCTACCAGGGCGCCCACTTCTTTTCCCTGCCGGTTTCCGAGCACGACAATTTCCTTTGCCAGAATATTTCCGGCCTTTGAAAATAAGGCAGTTGCTAATTTAGTGCCGCCTAAATCGAGCGCCAATACACTCATAAAGGTTTTGAATAGTATTACCTGAAAAAAGAAATTAAATATAGGGCGATTTTGATTAAAATCAGGTAATCCCTGCAGAAAGGAGAATTAGATTATTGTCTGCACAGTATCAGGTGAGAGCTGTTGGCTCTGAGTTGTGAAGGCTGTTTCCCGACGGAGAAATACAGACGCTTGAATCTTATCGGCCAAAAAAATCAGGCCGCAGTTTGTGAATTATTAAAGCTGAATGCTACCACCGTGCCCCGTGTTCTGCTTGAACTTACGCTGATGGCGCCGCCCAGTTTTTGTAGGAGGTCCTGCACCTGCCCGAGTCCATATACATAATTGTTTCTGGCGGAACTCACATGATCCCTCACCTGCACAGAAGTGAAATTGCCCGTGGAAATGGCGTCAATGTGGATGCAATTGCTTTCGGTTTGATTAACAACGGTTGTAAGCAATTTTACAATCACAAAAGCAAGCATGTTCTCATCGGTATTGACAGGTATCCAGGGATTCACGTCGTTTATGATGAGGCTCTTGCGATTTACCGCTTCCGGAGCGAGGCCGGCCATTAACCGGTCAATCAATTGGTGAAGCTTGATTCTTTCACGGGTTTCGGTGCGTTCACATAAAAGGGTTTGGCTTTTCATAAAGTAGAGTTTAGGTTTTAAACGAAATCTTCTATCAGGATTTGGACTATTACTTTATTGTATCAATTCAATTTTCAGGTCTCATGCTCACAGACTCCACGAATGCAATTTCTGCGAAGCAGGAGCATGGCGGCCACCTGTGCAAAGACAGCGCCTATTCACTGAACAAAATTTTATAGATGCGGAATATGGCAGGTTGTTTTCTGCCAGGTCTGCTGATGCAAACCATCCGGTCGGCTGGAATGATCATAAATCCGATGGGTACGGTAACCGACCTAAAAGAAACGAAAAACTCATGATTCTATTTTGTTGTCAGAAGTATTTTGATGGCCTATTTAAGGCTTCTACCGGAATTCCTGGCCATTCCCTAATTGGAACAATCAGCGAATGTGTGCAAATGATCATTTACGCACATCCTGCAAGGGCCAAAAGGGAGAAAACAGGCGCGACTGACCCTCCAAACGGAAGGCTCCTGGAAATTCAGGTTGCTCAGGGTTGGGGAAATTCCTGTTTTAATTCAATATCATATCTTACGGAAAATTTTAAGCATGCCGCGAACCATACGCTGGGGCATTCTCGGGCCCGGCCGCATTTCCCGCAAATTTGCATCAGACCTTAAATTGGTGGAGAACGCCGAATTGATTGCCGTGGGCTCCAGGTCTCTCGAATCCGCCAGTGCATTTGCCGAAGAATTCCCCGTTCGTTTCCTCCATGACAGTTATGAAGCGCTCGCACAAAATCCAGAAGTGGATGTGATTTATATTTCCACTCCTCACAATCTCCACTACGAGAATACTCTGCTATGTTTATCTCACCAAAAAGCCGTGCTATGCGAAAAGCCATTCGCGATGAACAGCAGGCAGGTGAAAGAAATGACCACGGTTGCCAAACAAAAAGGAATTTTCCTGATGGAGGCTTTATGGACCAAGTTCATGCCCCACTATGAACGCGTTATTGAAATGGTTCGGGAAGGCCAGGTAGGAAGACTCAGGAGTATGCTGGTGAATTTCGGGTTCGCTCCTACTCCACCCATTCCCGCGCGTCTTTTCGATCCCGCATTGGGAGGAGGAACAATTCTTGACATCGGCATATATAATGTATTCATCACCCTGTCTGTATTGGGCATGCCCGATATCATTGAAGCCAGCATGACTCCTGCCGAAACCGGCGTGGATGAGCAATGCGCTGTATTATTCCGCTACAATAGCGGAGCGATGGCCCAGCTTTTTTCAAGTTTCAGTTCCAACCTGTCTACCGAGGCTGACATCAATGGCGACAAAGGCCGCATCAGGCTCACTACCAGGTTTTATGAACCCTCCACAAACATTGAATTTTATCCCGGCAGAGTGGAAAGCAGGCAACTGATCCCGGTTCATAAAGAAGCGGGATTTGGATACCAATACGAAGCAAGACATGTAGTGGATTGCTTACAGCGGGGGCTTTTTGAAAGCCCGGTGTTGAGCCATAAGGATAGCATGGAATTGATACAGGTATTGGACAAGATCAGGGAAATTGCAGGGATCAGGTACAAGTCTGACGAATGATACCCTGATCAATTATTTTTCTTCTCCTTAATGTATCGGCCATATAACTTTTTCAAATTCCCAACGCTCTTAATCCTGATTAATTCCATAATTTCCCCAAGCCAAAACTACTTAGCATGAAAAAATCATTTTTTCTTTTCATTTTATTTTTCCCAGCCGTCCTCGCCCTCGCCCAGAAGCAGGGCAAATTTAACGGGCTGGACATGAATCTCTCCAATCTATATCGTTTGTCAGACGCCCGCACCCGATCCATCAGTCCGGAAAACCTTAGTGGTGAAGCCGGTAAGGGAGGAATGGCCACGCTGGAAACCGGATTTGCAAAGAATCAGGCCAGGGAATTGGGTCAGGGATGGAAAGTGAATCCCTATATCATTATCGAGCCCGGCCAAACTTTCACTATGGCTGAAATAAATGGACCAGGCGCCATACAGCATATCTGGATGACGCCAACTGGTAACTGGAGATTTTCCATTCTGAGGTTTTATTGGGATGATGAAAAAGAGCCTTCGGTTGAAGTGCCCGTGGGAGATTTTTTTGGAAGCGGCTGGGGAGGTTATGCGCATTTGAATTCCCTCCCTGTTACGGTGAATCCTGGCAGTGCATTCAACAGTTATTGGGTGATGCCGTTCAGGAAAAAATGCAGGATCACTATGCAGAATATTAATACAGAAAGAATGACCTTATTCTACCAGGTTGACTATACTCTCACCGAAGTGCCGGAAGACGCTGCTTATTTTCACGCGCAATTCACAAGAAAAAACCCAACGGAAGGTGGCATATTCACGTTGGTGGATAGCATCAGGGGCAAGGGGCAATACGTAGGGACTTATATGGCGATTGGCGTTCACAATACCGGCTGGTGGGGAGAAGGAGAGATCAAATTCTATATGGATGGCGATGGAGCGTTTCCAACCATCAACGGCACAGGCACGGAAGATTATTTTTGCGGGTCTTATGATTTTGAAGTCAATGGAAAATATCAGGAATTTTCCACGGCCTATGCTGGCATGCACCAGGTGATCCGTCCCGACGGCTTATATACATCACAGCAGCGCTTTGGTTTGTACCGATGGCATATCATGGATCCAATTCGCTTTGAAAAAGGCCTCAAGGTTACGCTCCAGGACCTGGGCTGGAAAAGCAATGGCACATACCTGGTGCAAAAATCAGACATGAGCGCAACTGTATTCTGGTATCAAACCGAACCTCATCACGGTTTTCCGAAACTTCCCTCGAAAGACGCATTGGAACAACATTGAGGGATTTTCAATTACCGGGATTCAGTGATTGATCTCATGGAACTGATTTCGCCCCAATTCATGACCGTATGAAGCGGATCATTAATGGGTGGAAAAATTCAGGTGGAACTCATGTTCCAGTGATCAACTTCATTCATGCAAAACCCCTGTAGCGATTCCGCGATCGTGAAACCCCGAATCTTTGATCAGGGAACCTAAGCGCTTTGCCACAGGGGTTGTTTATGATTTGAATGAACATGCTTCTTAAGGGCGCTCATTCATTTGGCTATCTCCTTCTTTGCGCCCTTTTTTCCAATTCGGCCACCGGCATTACATTGAGCCTTCCTATCGGCTTGCCGTTCCTGTAAGTAATCACTTTCAGGAAAGACGCGTCTTTGGGAACAATTAATGGCTTTTCATATTTGGGATAGAATTTATCCGGGAATGTATTGTCAAAACTGTAATGAATATCCAAACCTTCAATTTCAGTGCTCATTTCCACCAACAATCTGCCGGATGCGGAATCCTTCGCGGATTTGAAGATTGGGTCATACATGCTGGGCGCGTATTTTGTTTCAGACATGTCGAATCTTTCAAATTGCTTTTCAACCCTGGGAACAAAATCATTCCAGTTTCTTTTTGCCTTGGGTGACCATAGCGCCTCCGCAATGGCCAGGCCGCGTGGCCAGGTCATGTATTCCGCGTGGCGCATATTATAAACCTGTTCGGTCCACAAATTTGCCTGACCACCCTTGATGTATTTAGGATCAACTCCATCTGGAACCGGCTCAAACTGGTACGATGTTTTTAGTCTCAGGATTGCATACACCGGTGGTTCAATAACCGGGTCGGCCTGCATATAATCCAGATACACAAAATTGGTAGGACTCATCACCACTTCATGGCCCATTTTGGCCGCGGCAATGCCGCCCTGAATGCCTCTCCAGCTCATTACGGCAGCATTCGGCGCAAGGCCGCCTTCAAGGATTTCGTCCCATCCGATCATTTTCTTGCCCTTTGACTCAATTATTTTTTCAATTCTTTTTACGAAATAGCTCTGCACTTCATTCATGTCCTTCAGGTTTTCGCGCTTCATCAGGTCCTTAATGGCGGCGCTTTTTTCCCAAAAATTCTTGGCACATTCGTCACCACCCATGTGGATATATTCAAATGGAAAAAGTTTGGCCACTTCAGTGAAGATCTTGTCATAGATTTCGTACACTTTCTCATTGGCCGGGCAAAGGGTATTGTCAACCATTGCAATGTTGCCACTGTCGGTCCAATCCATGAAACGCTCCCCTGAACGAACGCTGTATTTATCGGCGCCCGGAGTGCAGGATAGTTCGGGATATGAAACTACGGCTGCCAGGCTGTGCCCCGGAATATCCACTTCGGGTAAAATATTCACAAACCTGTCTTTTGCGTATTGCACCAGTTCCCTGATATCGTCCTGGGTATAGAATCCTCCGAAGTTGCGGGGTTCGTCCGGCGTGGGTGGAGAAAAATTTCCAAAAGTGCCCACTTTATATACGTTCCATGCACCCACTTCCGTAAGACGGGGCAGGCTCTTGATTTCAATGCGCCATCCCTCGTCATCAGTCAGGTGCAAATGAAGCAGGTTGTATTTATATTTCACCATGTCATCAATGTATCTCTTCACGTCACTCTTGGTAAAAAAATGGCGTGATACATCGAACATCAAACCCCGCCATCCAAACCTGGGCTGGTCGGTAATATCCACCGCGGGTGCGCTCCACTTCTGGTCTTTAACGGCGGTTTTGCTTTCTATTGCCGGAGGAAAAAGTTGTAATAATGACTGCATGCCATAAAACAATCCCGCTGGCTGGTTGGCTTCAATAGTAACGCCGGATGTTGCCACAGAGAGCTTATAACCTTCATTACCAAGAGATGGATCCGCCTTCTGGTTTAGCCTGAGCAGGATGGCACCGGCCTTCCGGGAAATATTGGCTCCGGATTTCACCGATAATTTGTATCCGGTAGGAACTGACAAGGCATCGGCCAGGAATTTGCCAACACGCAAAGCATCCCTGTCATTACCTTCAACCCAGATGCCAGATACAGGTGTGAGCAAGAATACACCGGGTTTTGCAACCAGGGAAGCCGGTTCTGGTATTATAGTGAACGGCGGATTACCATTTTGGGCTGAAACTGAAACTGAAAATAGAAGAATGAGAGCAAGCCATTTTTTCATAATTGTCGTTTTGAGGCGTTAAGTTACTGAACCCCGATGAAAATTGACCAATCCATTGCTCAAAATTATCCAATGATGCCCCGTTTGGATTTTTTTTATGGAAGAATAATCCGGAATTTGATCGATTTCGTATCTTGACCCGCTTAATATCATCTCACAGTCAAAACCAAAACTCAGATTCATGAAAAGTTTCATTGTACCGGTTGATTTTTCCGATACTTCAGTGAATGCGGCCAGGTATGCTGCCCAATTAGCCGCCGAGGCTGGTGACATTGCCCTGATCTTGTATAATACCCATGAGAAGATATTATCTGGCTCGGATGGAACGCCCCTTTTCAATGATTCAGATGCAAGGCAGCAAATAGCTGTGGTTGCTTTGGAGAGTGTAAAAACAGAACTTCTGGGCCTGGCCGATATTCACATTACCTGTGTGGCAGAAGGAGGTGATTTTGTGCAAGGCCTGGAGACTTATGTGAAAAGCATGCGTGTGGATATGATAGTTATGGGAATCACCGGTAGTACGCCGCTGGAGCAGATCCTTATAGGAAGCAACACGCTGAAAGTGATACAAAGGAATATCTGTCCCGTGCTGATCATCCCTCCTGGTGCAAAATTCACGGGTATCAGGAACGTTGTTTTTGCTTCGGATTTTAAGGATGTGGAAAAAACGACTCCCATTGAACCCATCAAGCAATTTCTCCACCTCACCAGACCTACTTTGCATGTAGCCAATGTGGACCATGAACATTATGTGGAATTAACCGAAGAATACAAAAGAGAAAAAGCCAAGCTGGAAGAAATGCTGGCTCCTTACAGACCCGAATTCTATTTCATCCGCCTCTATGATTTCATAGAAACCATCAGCCAGTTCACATTGGACAACAACATAGATGTAATTATTACGGTTCCCAGGAAACATTCTTTTCTCAAGGGTTTGTTCAAACAAAGCAATACCAGGAAGCTCGCTTATCACAGTCATGTGCCCATTTTGGCGGTGCATGAACTATGATGGAGAAGGGGTTTGAATTGTATATGAGAATTTCAGGCGGACGATGCTGGTATTAAGTCACCAGCTTATTTCACCTGCGAAAATTTAGGAATCTCAGAATAATTCCGGTTGCGCGTCATCCTTGGCTTTTTTCTTCTTTTCCCATTCCATTTCCAGGCTTTTGGAATAGTCAACCAGCTTGGCTCCAACTGCTTTCCAACCCATCACTTCCACAGCTTTAGCCGCTTTTATTTTGGCCTTCCTGATCTGGGAGCCTCTGCCGCTTTGCACCACCAGAATGGGCTCTTCATCTGTGGTTACGGTTTCCAGTTGGTTGCCTTCGCCATCTTTAATGAATAAAAATTTATTGTGCAATGTGGTAGTCTCAATCTTAAATCGCTTGATATTATACTGCAATTTTTCCTTGTCAAGGTAAACCGCCGTTACAATCTTTTCCGGATCGAATTTTTCTATTAGCAATACCTTATCAGGTTCAAAACGTTGAGTCAATTCGGTATCCGTGATTTCGTAATTGCCATCGGTGTAGATTACCAAAATATGGTCGTCATTTTCGAAAGAACCCAGCCATTCTCCCTTTTCTTCAGTATTCAACCTTCCGAATGTGTTGTGGAACCAGAGTTTGCGACCACTCAACGTAGGCTTTCCGGCCGCTTTTAATTTTATGGATTTCACAGAATATTTGGTTACCTGATTACCCATGCTGTTACGGCCCTTGATCTCCAATTCCTTGA
>CALFNL010000218.1 GCA_937902875.1 uncultured Bacteroidota bacterium
AATGAGAACCCTCTGGCACCGGCTCATAGAGCAATACATGACGAAGCCACCCTACCTCTATAAGGCCCGTGCGGCCTAAATGGGTAATCCTGATAATTTAATATTGTTCTTCCAAATTCTTCCAAATCAAACCGCCTACATGTTTCTGACCTCATAGCTCAGATTCTCGCCTTGATGCTAACGCCATAGGTTTTTGGATTGCCCAAATGCACGGCGCCAAAATCATAAGCATAAGCTATGTATTTCTTATCAGCGAGATTTCTTCCCCAGAACATGATCTCAAAATTTTTGGTGGCAATTCCAAAACGGGTATTGAAGAGGTTATAACCTTCCTGTTTGATATTATTGCCGAGGTCGAAATACTGGTCGCCGATATACATCCACTCTCCGCGCAATTGCAGTTTCAAATGCTGTTGTTTGCCAATCGCGTAGCTGTACTGCAATGCAAGCATGGAAGTTGCAGAAGGCGAAAATATCTGCCTCTTTCCATTAAGATCCACTTCGGCCCCGTTTTGAGAAATTTTCAGAGTCTTATATTTGGCATCATTGTATCCGAAATTGTATTCTGCTTCCAGCCCCTTTAATGGCGTACTGGCAAGTTCCAACTCCACTCCTTTACTGTTCAACTTCCCTGTATTCCTTGTAATAGTAATGGCATCGGGCAATATCAATGTAGGCACCTGGGCATTGGTGATATTGCTGTAAAATGCCGACAGGTTAATTCGAAGTATATTATTGAGAGACCGGTTCTTGATGCCTACTTCAAAATTATTACTGTATTCAGGCTTAAACTGGAACAGAGGGGGTTGCGAAGGATCGGATGACAATTGAGTCAATCCTCCCGCTCTGTAACCCCTGCTATAGGTAAAGTAGAGATCGTGATTGTTGGCCACATGATATTCCAGGCCAAGTTTGGGCGATAAGGCACTGAACCCCGCAGTTCCCGAAGTGTCGGGCCTTGTATCGAATATGGGATCCGGATTGGGATCATGTTGATATTGTCCGCGAACACTTTGTTTCTTATGCTCGTAGTCATATCTTAAACCAAAGGTTAAATCAAAGTTTTCGTTTAGGGCATAATTAGCCTGGCCATAAAAAGCGATCCCGGTGCTCTTTGCTTTTGTGGTGTTGATGATAGAAAACAATGAATCCGAAGCGCCTACAAAGGCGGCATCTTTTCCAAAACGCGTGGCCTGCTTAACAGGATTATCCTGGTAAAACAGATAGGTACCTGCGGTCCATTTAACCGGAGAAACAGAAGATGCGGGAGAACTGAATTTGAATTCCTGGGTATATACCCTCACTCGGTTCCACTGATTACCATAATTATTGATGATCGTAACTCCATCAATAGGCGAAAAATCCCCGTCAATGGGTTGGTCATAATAGCGGTGATTGGATTGATAAGCAGTTTGCGAACTGAAATTAAAAAAATGTCCCGCATAGTTAATCGATAGAGATGAATTGAGGGTATTGTCGATCATTTGAGTGATGGCATTTTGGTTGAGCCGGAAAGGATTGGCCAGTGCCTCATCTGCTCCCACAACCAGGGGAAATGTTCCATTGTTCCTGTTATTATGGTGTTTCACATTAAGGGAAACCACCCAATGATCATTGGCGAGATATTTCAGATAATAATTTCCGGTAATGCTGTGTTGCCGGTCGAATTTGGAATTGTTGTATTCATTGGTATAGAATCCGTCGCTGTGGTTGTACATGGCGGCGGCTCCCAGGAAAAGTCTATTCTTTACAAGCGGTGTGCGAATTCCCGCGCTGTATCGTTGCTGTCCGTAATTGCCAAAATTGATTTCGGCGTAGCCATTTGCATGGTTTGAAGGCTGCTTCGTAATGATGTTGATTACGCCACCCATTGCATTTCTGCCATAGAGCGTTCCCTGGGGACCTCTCAGCACTTCAATTCGTTCCACATCGAATAATGTTGCAATATAGGTGTCCAGCCCAAACTGATTTACACCATCAATATACGTGGCCACGGCGGGATCGTATGAAGTGGAAGTAATCCCACGGATAGAAGTCACATTCCTGTCATCTCCCGGATTTGCTGAATACAGATTGGGAACGATGGCAGTGAGATCCTTACTGTTCCACAAGCGGAACTGTTCCACCTTCCTGGATGAAATGGCGGTGATGCTGATTGGTATCTTCTGCAATGACTCTTCCTTTTTTTGCGCGGTAACCACTACAGCGTCCAATTGGGTGGAAGCATCAAACAATTGTATCATAAGACTGCCTGCGGACCCGGCTCCAACGCTGATATCCCTGCTCACTGCCGCAAAACCTATGGCAGACACTTGTATGGTGTACTGGCCGGCAGGGATATTCCTGAAGTAAAAATCCCCCTGGCTGTCACTTATTGTATTCCAGTTGGAATTTAAAATGCTTACGGTGGCCGATGAGACAGGATGAGATTGCTGGTCAACAATTTTGCCTGAAATGATATTCTTGTCTTGACTCTTGACCGACAAATAACAGATTGCCAGTAGGAGCACGGAGCAGATTCTCTTGATCATATTTTCTAATATATCGGATTGGGAAGCGGATAAAAATATTTGCCTCGCTAAATTACGACAACCCAACATTCAATCACCGAATTATTTCAAACAGCCGCTATCGCGAAGGAATTTTATCCAAAGGTCATATCCGGATTTGTTAATATGTAATCCGTCAACCGTATATTTTTTATCCATTTTATTTTCCTGGTCCAGGAACAGGGAATGCAGATCTACAAAACGCACCCCGGCCTCATGCGCCACTTCCTCCAATAATTTATTGGTAGCCAGCACATGCTCCTGCTTGTCATAATGCTGGGGAAAATTCTTCACATCGGGATTGACTGGAAGGATGGTTTGCAAATAAATCCGGGTATTGGGTGACCCTGCCTGCAATTTCAGTATCATCTTCCGGATATTGTCTGCTATCACAATATCAGGAATATCCTTGCCAATATCGTTAATGCCAATGAGTATGAATATTTTTTTGGGTTGTCTCTTGATAATTTCGTCAAGCCTTTTCAAAACTCCATAACTAATGTCGCCGCTGATACCGCGGTTAATTACGTTGCTGTCTGAAAGCAGTGTCTTCCAATCGCCCATTTCCGTGATACTGTTTCCCAGGAAAATGATGGCTCCCTGAGTCATGGGTTCTTTTTCAAAACGAGCCAGGCGCTGGGGGTAGTGATCGGGCACGAAGCCGGTGGTATCGAATAATCGTTGATTGCTGACAGACGACTGGGCAAAGACCGTGCATGAAAAAATGCAGGTGGCCAAGGTGACAAAGCTGATTATCTTCATTCAAATAAAAATGTTTTAACTTATCAGGTAATATTCCTGAATCAAAATTAATGAAGTTATGAAAAGATGCCTCATCCCGCATGATAGGAAATTTTTTCCGGTAGCTGGCAACAGTTCAATATACCGGTGTTTTTATTTCCTCATACCTTTGCTACTTTGCAATATGACTAAAGCCAATGCTCAATCGAAAGCTGAACCTGTCAGGATAATCATGATCGGGGCGCACCCAGACGATTGCGATTTGAAGGGAGGGGGAACCGCGGCGATTTTTTCTTCATTGGGCTATGCGGTAAAATTTGTGTCTGTCACCAATGGAGATGCGGGGCATCAAAGTCAACGCGGTATAGAACTGGCGAAAAGGAGGAAGGCAGAAGCAACTGAAGCGGGCCGGCGTTTGGGCATTACTTATGATGTTCTCGATAACCACGACGGAACGCTTGTACCGAGCCTCGAGGTGCGGCTGCAATTGATCAAAGAAATCAGGGAATGGAATGCCGATATCGTCATTGCTCCACGTCCTAACGATTATCACCCGGACCATCGGTACACCGGGATCCTGGTGCAGGATGCCGCATATATGGTGGGAGTGCCAAATATCGCACCTGGTACCCCGCCCCTGAAAAAGAATCCCGTCTTCCTGTATTTTCAGGATTTTTTTCAAAGACCTAACCCCTTTCGTCCCGACATAGCCATTGATATCAGCTCAACTTTCAACCAAAAAATAATGGCTCTTGATGCGCACCAGTCCCAGGTTTATGAATGGTTGCCCTGGATAGGTGGATTTTCCAACAAGGTTCCGAAAGATCCATCTGACAGGATAAAATGGCTCGCCGAAACTCGTGCGGTGCAAATTACTCCTGAAGTAAGAGCCTCACTTGAAAAATGGTACGGAAAGGAAAAAGCGGCCAATGTAAAACACGCGGAAGCATTTGAAGTATGCGAATACGGATCCCAGCCAAGCGAAGAAGAAATCCGGTCACTATTCCCGATGCTTAATAAATAAATTGAGCGGCAGTGCTGATTGGTGAATTGCTAAATCGCATTGGGTCTTCAGTTCCAGGCCTTTCTCAGGAAACGCATCCAATTCTCATGCATAATATTGTTGATGTCTTCGGGTGAATACCCCCGTTTTTGAAGAAGGGATGGAATTTTCTGCAGATCTGCTATTGTTTCCAGGTCATAAGGGCATTGCTCTTTTCCGAAAGCACCGTCAAGGTCTGATCCGATACCGATATGCAATGCATTGCCTGCGATTTGGCAAATATGGTCCATATGGTCAATCAACTTGTCGAGCCCGCATTGCATCTGCAGCGGGGTAGATTGATTCCGTACCCATCCTGGAACCATCATCCAGGCATCCATGGCGCCGCCGATCACCGCGCCTCTTTCAACTAACAATTTAATTTGTTCGTCACTGAATTGGCGATTATGGTTTACAAGAGCGCGGCAATTATTATGACTGGCCCAAACGGCTCCCTTAAAATGATCCATGGCCTGCCAGAAAGCATCGTCACACAAATGCGTGGCGTCAAGTATAATATTCATTTCTTCCATTTTCCTGAGGAGCTCGAGCCCATTATTATTCATTAGTCCGGAAGAATCGGTGCCATTGGCATATCGGCCGGGGCCATAGTGTGCGGGTCCTAAGGCACGCAATCCATATTGAAATGCTTTTTCGAGATGAGAAATCCCAATGATTGAATCGGCTCCTTCGAGACTCAGGATATATCCAACGGGTTTTTTTGCATTGTCAGATCCGTCATTCCAGAGTGCAAGGTGTTTTTCAAGCGTTTCGGAGGAATTGATCTGGGTCATCTGGCCTTCTGCTTCCATTGTTTTATACCATGCAAGCTGCCCCTGGGTTTGCGCCCAGGCCTGCTGTGGGGAATGCCATCCGGGCAATGGGTTGTCCGTGGCCACATACCTCGCGATTTGCGTGGCCACTACCAGCCCAATATTTCCTTTTCTTAATTCCTGAAGAGACACAACAGCATTTCCCCGGTCGGGCTTGTCAGTCATACCCTTTTCCCTTTCGTTGATGAGCCCAACAGTTTCCCGCAGATCACGGTTCCATTCCATGGCGTTCATACTGAGATCAAGATGGGCATCAATGATAAACATGAATCAGATTAATATTTCAAATTAAGAATGGAGAATTTTAGTCTTCGTTTCAGATTTCTATTTTTCTATCCCTGGCGATTGTTTTCCATTCTCCTTTTATCTTTCCATCTTCAACCGTGCAGGCTCTTTCATACAGCGCAATGGTGGGACAAATATGAACAGGAATTCCATAGAAAAGATCGCCGATTTGATAGTGATGGTCAGCCCCCGCCTCCACTACCAGATGTTCTTCACTTTGACTGACCGCTTTCAATTGAGCACCATTGATGAAATAAACCCTGTTGGTCAGTTCATTTTCGGCAGCAATGGATTTATGGCCAAGGTCGAGGCATAATGTAGTGGGCGTAGGCAGGGAAATCACCCTGGATATAACGAGGGCCGCAGGCTTAAAATCCTGTTCGGGGCATAAAATGGTATATCCCCTGTCCCAGTAGATAAAGGTTCCGGGGCTGCATTCAATTTTTTTTCTTTTGGAGTGAATGGAAAAAGTTGGCGAACCTCCGGCTACGATGATGACTTCTTCAAAACCTCTAAACAGGAGTTCCCGCTGCATGGCTTCGATTTTTGCAAAGGCCTCATCACATTTTTGTTTGCGTGCACTAAAATCGATGTCCCTGATATGACCGTCGTATGCATGGAGTCCAATGGGTTTTATTCCGGGCAGTAGAGAGCACTGCTCATACAATTCTAATGCGTCCTTTCCAACATTGATGCCGGTACGGTTCTGCCCGAGGTTCAGGTCAATATATACTGGAATCTTCAGCCCTTGCGACGCGAATAATTCAGAAATTTCCCTGGCCGGTTTCAAATGATCCACCAGGCAGGAAAATTTAGACGCTGGGAATTTTTTCACGAGTTTCAGCAATCTCATTTGCTTTGGTCCGCATGGCTGATAGGCGAGCAATATGTCTGCTGCTCCGCAAATTCCCAGCATTTCTGCTTCGGCGATGGTGGCGCATTTGAATTTATTTACGCCTGATTGCATCAGCAACTGCGTGGCTTCCCTGCATTTGTGCGTCTTAACGTGAGGCCGTAAACGAAGCGGGTCATCTATCATGCTAAGTAGTACACTAATATTCTCTGCCACTCTTTCGGTATAAATCACCAGTGCCGGTGAATCCAGGTCTTCCACATGGTTAATCCTGTACCAGTCTTCGTTTGCATTGCCCATATTGGACATCTTTAATGTAATTCAAATATTGCTTCAATCTCAACGGGAATATTGGCGGGAAGTGAACCCATGCCAACGGCGCTTCTTACGCCAACGCCATGATCTTCTCCCCACACCTGTGCAAATAATTCACTGCATCCATTGATCACGTGGGGGTGCTTTTCAAAATCGGTGTCGCAGTTTACCATCCCAAACACTTTTATCACGCGTTTTACTTTGTCGAGGCTGCCCAGATGGGCTTTGATAGAAGAAAGTATAGTGAGTCCTACCTGCCTGGCGGCCATCTTTGCATGTTCCAGGTTTACTTCTCTTCCTACCTGGCCGGTAATAAGCGATTTATCATCTCTGACCGGGCCATGGCCTGACACAAACAAATATTTACCATCTGTCAGGCAGGGTTTGTAAACTCCCACGGGAGCAGGCGCCGGAGGGAGTGTTAGCCCTAAAGCGGCGAAATTTTGTTCTGGCGTATTGTGTTCCATATAGCTTAGATAATCATGTTTAGCAAAAGTACTCCTATCAGTCCTACTACCGCCACAATTGTCTCCATAACTGACCAGGAACGCAAGGTATCTTTTATGCTCAGGTTGAAATATTCTTTAAACAGCCAGAATCCGCCATCATTGACGTGGGAGAAAAACAGACTGCCGGCTCCCACCGACAGAACCATCAGGTTTGGATCAACATGTGATTGCTGCAGCATGGGCGCCACGATGCCGGCTGCAGTTAAGCCGGCAATGGTTGCTGACCCTATGCATAGCCGTATGGTAGCCGCAATCACCCATGCCATCACCAGCGGCGGTATGGGTTGATGCTGCAGGGTAGCCGCGATGCTGTTACTTACCCCACTGTCTGTCAGCACCTGCTTGAAGGCTCCTGCTCCGGATATGATCAGAAGTATCATTGCAATGTCTTTCACGGCATCTCCGTAAACTGCCATGATCTGGGTCATGGACATATTTGTGCGCAAGCCGAGAGTATATGTGGCCACTATCAGGGCAATCAGCATGACGATCAGGGGATCACCAAAAAAAACCGCCAGGGTTTTGAGTTGGCTCGATTGAGGAAAAAGGAAAGGAATTACAGCGGTGGTAATCAGTAGTGCAACGGGAAGCAATGAGGCAAACAGGCTATTGAATAATCCCGGTAACTTGTCCGCCGGAATGGCTTTGGGCTTGAATGTCTGCAGCGGTGTGGACGAAATATTTTTGAGTGTCTGCGCAAATATAGGTCCCGCAATGATGATGGCCGGAATGGCAAGGCAAATTCCATATAATAAGGTGAGGCCCATATTGGCATGGAATTGAGTTACCAGTGCGGCTGGCGCGGGGTGTGGAGGCAAAAATCCATGGGTTACCGATAAGGAAGCGAGCATTGGCAGGCCTATATAAACCGCCGGTAATTTGTATTGATACGACACTGAAAAAATGAGTGGCACCATCAGTACAAAGCCTACATTATAAAACAAGGGAATGCCAATTACAAAGCCCGTGATCATAAGGGCCCACTGAATATATTTGGTACCGAAAACCTTCATCAGCGAAGACGCGATCTTTTGTGCGCCGCCACTCTCAGCCACAAGTTTCCCCAGCATTGCGCCAATAACTATCACTCCGGCAAGTGAGCCCATCGTGTCACCCACGCCTTTCTGAACGGAATTAGTGATGTCTGTAAAAGGAATCCCGAGCAATAATCCCGTCAGCAATGATACCAGCAGAAAGGCGAGAAAGGCATTTACTTTTCCAAGAGTTATGAGCAAAACAAGTGCGGCGATACACAAGAAGATAATCAGTAGCGTCATGTATTAGGCGATGAATTTGGGACAAAACAAATTTTCCTTTCAAATCAACCATTCGCGCACACTTTGGATAAGAGATAAAACCCTGCCTGCAATGAGGCTTCACGGTAACCAGTTGTAAATCTTGTCTGTAATTTATACAAATAATTCTTTAAAGAAAAAGTGGAACGGGGAATGATTTACCAGTTGTTCATCTGCTCAGGAACAATGCGCTCCAGCTTTTCCTTGTCAACCGGCCTGTCTTCCCAGTGCGGGTCATATTTCACAAACCAGGAAAGCCAAAGGGATCGTGACATCCGCATGAATATCGGTTGCAGCACAATCATCAATATCGCGTTGGTGATCACCCATGCCAATAATCTCTGGTCACCATCGTTCAGGGAAAACCCTAGTAGGAGCCACCACAATATGAAAGTGGTGATACTGAAAGCCACCGTAATGGCGTAACTCACATAGGCCGTGCCATAGTAGAATCCTACTTCAATTTCAGTAGGCTGCCCGCACACGGGGCAATTTTTATTCATCTTGAGGCAATCTTTTAATTTATATGGATTGGAATTTTGAAATATCCTTCCCCTCCTGCAGCGTGGGCACCTGTTATCCAGCACACTAAACCAATATCCCGGCTTTTTTTGTTTACTTGTCATTTATTATTTTAAGGTCTGCAAATTTCGGCAAAATATCTGATGATAATTATTATTTCGCAAATGAGTCCATCAATATTTCCATTTGGGTGCTGCGCGAGCCTTTGATGAGGATGGTGCTTCTTTTAAGCGGATGCTCTTTCAGCCAGTCGCGTGCTTCAGCTGCATTGCTGAAATACCGGTATGAGTGCTTAAGATTGGCAAAATCTCCTCCCACAAGAATCACCTGCTGCCAGGGATATTTTTCAATCAAATTCAATAATTCCTGATGTTCATGGATACTTTCCCTTCCCAATTCCATCATGCCACCCAGCAGCAGAACCTTGTTGCCTTTGAGTTTGGAAAAATTTTCAATGGACAGCCTCATGCTTGAGGGGTTCGCGTTATAGGCGTCGAGAATTATTTTGTTACCATTCCTTTCTATCCATTGCGAACGGCTGTTGGAGGGAGCATAATTTTCTAAAGCCGATTTTATTTTCTGGGGCGATACTTTGAAGTAGTGCCCTACCGCTACGGCAGCAAGAACATTTGGCAAATTGTAGGTTCCCACCAATTGAGTGCGGATGCGGGGTATGGCCATATCGCCCGTGATTTGCATTTCAAGGAAGGGGTCACTTGCCAGAAGGGCGCCTCTTATGGGTTCTTCGCCTGTACCGTACCTAACCACGTTTTCAATTCCTTTGCACATCTCTCGCAGGTAATCGAGATCCCACATCACAAATACAGTTCCCTTGTGCGCGCGCAGGAAATCAAATAGCTCACCTTTTGCTTTTCGGACTCCTTCAATTCCACCGAAGCCTTCAAGATGCGCCTTACCCACATTAGTGATGAGTCCATGCGTGGGAAGTGTGTATTTGCAGTAAGCTTCAATTTCCCCCGGGTGATTGGCACCCATTTCAATTACGGCGATCTCCGCGTCTTTTTTAACGCCGAGTATGGTCAGTGGTATTCCGATATGGTTGTTGAGATTGCCCTGGGTGGTGTAGGTTCTGTATGTAGAAGACAGCACCGCGTGTATGAGTTCTTTTGTGGTTGTTTTTCCATTGCTGCCGGTGATGGCCAGGAAGGGAATTTTGAATTGGCTGCGATGGAATTTCGCAAGCTGCTGGAGGGCACGCAGGGAGTCATCTACTTTCAACAGTCGCTTGTCTTTGAATCCAGCTTCTTCGTCAATCATCACAAAAGATGCGCCGGCCTCCAGTGCCTGACGGGCAAATTGGTTACCGTTGAAATTCGGGCCCTTTAGAGCAATATAAATATCACCGGGTTTCAGCTTCCGGGTATCCGTTTGCACCGAAGGGTGCTGCTGATAAATCTGGTAGATATCGGATATTTCCATTCGCGCAAAATTAAGGGAAACGAAGAACAGGGTTTAAGTTCCCATGGCGGGAATGATTTGAACAATGGGTTTGAGGAGTTGCGATCAAAAGCATCTGCAATGGCCTGGAATCGAAATCTCCTATCCAAGAAAAAACCCCTCAAAAGAAGGGGTTCATTATAAAAAGAATATTATTTACAGGTTATTTTCGGGAATTCTGTCTGCGTTTGCTCCAGGTGTTGCCTGTCTTGAATCCGTTCCCTTCCTGGCTGCCTACGCGATCCATGGCGCAACGGAAACCAACAGTACTGCTCGACTGGTCTTCTTCCAGGAAACGACGTGTGCCCGGGCTAAGCCAATAAGCGCGATCATTCCAACTGCCACCTTTGATCACTCTTGACTTATCGCTGATCAATGTAGTTTGTCCATATCCGTAAGTTACCTGCGAGGTAGAATCACCATCCAGGAAATTGATTACATTACCTCTTTGATAATTGCGGCGATTCTTACTTTCCTCATCTGTAACGTCAACTTTTATCACCCTGCCCAAACTATCTCTCTCAAATTCGCCATTATCATTCTTCTTGTATTTCTGGTAGCGGTTACCGCGATAAGGATTAAAATCATCAACGTCAACTGAGTTGAGCGGCCTGTACACGTCGGATACCCATTCGTTTACATTGCCTGACATATTATACAAACCGAAGCCATTCGGGAAAAAGGCGTCTACAGGACCCGGAATGGAAGCATTATCGTTCAGACCACCGGCAACGCCCATCATGTCGCCATTGCCGCGTTTAAAGTTTGCGAGGAATTTACCCTGCCAACTGCCATGGCGCGTATCGCGGAGCCCATTTACGTTCTGGCTCCATGAATAGACCTGCTTTTCCTTTATCAGTTCTTCCCCTGAGCCATTGGATTTCTTCTTTGGTTTGGGATTCTGGCTGATATATCCATAGGCCGCATATTCCCATTCGGCTTCTGTTGGGAGCCTGTAATTGGGTAACATGAATCCATCTTCGAATGTTACAGTATTCCTGGGTCTGCCATTGGCATCGGTGAGTGTATTTTTCTTAGGCTTGCCGGGCTGAGGCTGATACAGCCCTTTCAGGTAGGCCTGCGTATTGAAATTGTCCTGGCCCTGTCCCTGCATGGTTTTCAACTGGTTCTTATTGATATATCCTTTTTCAACCAGGATTCTTTCATTTACCCTGTCGCTGCGCCAAAGACAAAAATCATTGGCCTGCTTCCAGTTCACACCTACTACAGGATAATAATTATAGGAAGGATGGCGGAAATAGTATTCTACGAGTGGTTCGTTATAGGCCAGTTCACTACGCCATACC
>CALFNL010000219.1 GCA_937902875.1 uncultured Bacteroidota bacterium
CGGCTTGTCGCCGGTATTACTGAAATGAAACAAGATCTCCAGTTTTTCGCCTTCGGTGATAGATCCCTTATTTACCACAGAGTCCATCCATTGCACCGTGGTCCAATTCGCCGAATCCGCATTTGAGGATGCGGTTGAAAATGCACCAATGGCCGGGCCAGCCTTTTTTTCCTGATCGCTGCAGGCATAAAACCCCATTATGAGACCAGCTGCCAAAAAAAGACAAATCTTGTTCATACTGCTATTCATTATTGGAGCAGCAAATGTAATTAATTAGGCGATTACAGATTTGCCAAATTTTGAAATTATGGGATTGGTTGCTCCCCATTGCCCTATGGATTTTCTAAACCGGGGATTTTTCCCAATTGGAAGTGATTTTTTGACCGTATCATAAGTGAGAATCTGGCCAAAAATTATCAATACAACGAGGCGCCCAGGGTTTCGAATCAAAAAAGCCGGGTTGAAAAAGGGGAAGAATCTGCAGGATATCCTTAGAATATTAAGCTCATGCTGATCGTATTAATCAAATCAGCCCGGGCAACGGAAGAATGACTCAAGGCTTCTTATAGGAAATCTTATGCAATTTATCCTGGGCCAGGAGGTCCTTATGGATATTATCAAGGATGCCGTTCACAAAATGTCCGCTCTGGGGCGTGCTATATTCTTTAGCCAGGTCTATATATTCATTGATGGTAACCTTGGTAGGAATGGTCTCAAAATACAGGAATTCGCATACACCCATTCGCATTAATATCATGTCGAGCAGAGCGATCCTGTCTGGATCCCAGTTCTTTAGTTTGGGCTTGATTAGTTCCATGCAGAATTCTTTCTTTTCCATGACCGCCACCAGGAGTTCATGCGCGAATTTTCTCTTTTCGAGGCTCACCATATCCTGCAGGTTATAGGTGCCGGGTTTCTGTAAGAAGTTCATCATGAGTTGATTCATCATTTCTGAATCATCATCCCAATGAATGAAAAACTCTTCAATATGAGAAACAAAATCTTCGTTTGGCAGCATCAGGTCCGTGAAAATAAATTCCAGGATGGTTCTTTCTGATTTTCGATTCCGTTGCGGAATGCTGATATATTCTTTGTATAGGGCGTTCTCCGTTAACTGGGAGTAGGTTTTTCTAACCAGTTCGGTGCTTTCCCATTGCCAGGGCTTCAGATCGTTGATGGCTTTCTGGTAGGAAGGATCTTCTATAATTTTCAAGAGTAATTCATTCCCCGCAATCTTGATATTCACGTGCAGGTCTTCTGCCGATGGGAGGTGCCGGGCCGACCTCAGGCGGGCGTCTTTTTCGGCATAGCGTGCAACCTGGGTGATCCAATAAATGAGATAGATGAAAAGTTGGCGCGACTGATCCAGATGCTTATCCAGTAATTTGACGGCCTGGGCCGGTTCAAAAATTTCCTCCGTTGATTCAATGGTATAGAGGGTCTGCATCACTTTAACCCGGATATTTCTTCTGCTGATCATTTGTTAAGAACTCTTTATGCGGCCGCGAAGATAGGCGATTTTGTACTTAGTATTTGACTGACTTCTAAGAACCGGATCCGCCACTTAGCCTGAATGGGCCAATTTTTTGACAAATCATTCCTGCCCACAGCTTTTCATAACGAACCAGGATGGGCTCGTTTCCCAAAACTGATTTTCCAGAGTTTGGAATCAGATTTGGGGGACAAATGGCAACCTTCGGCACAGATCACCCCGGAACCATCTTAATCCCTTCTAATACAGGCGTTCCGGATTCTGACCGGATCCTTCTCCATATTTCAACAGCTTTTACCGGTATGTTCCATATTATGAAAGGATGAAGGCCCGGTTTCAGGCTCCCGGGTTTTGGAATTGAGGAAATTATCCGCAAAATTGGCATTTTGGTGAACTTGCTGGCAGTTTTCATTTTCATAATTCTGCCTCTTTTGAAATAAACCTGAAATTTTTTCCGACCCTTGCCCAGTTGGCATATTATTCGATTAACTTTGCCATCCCTAAAGATTCATTCGATCTTTAATCAAAAACAAAAAACATTACACTATGGCCAAGAAGTTAAATGTAACCCCCCTGCATGACAGGGTAATTGTTAAGCCTGCTCCTGCTGAAGAAAAGACAGCCGGTGGTATCATCATCCCCGATACTGCTAAAGAAAAACCCCAGCGCGGAACCGTAATTGCGGCCGGTCCTGGCAAAAAAGACGAACCCATGAGTGTTAAGGCCGGTGATACGGTATTGTACGGAAAATATTCCGGTTCTGAGCTCAGTATTGAAGGCGATGATTTTCTGATCATGAGAGAATCCGATATTTTGGCGATTGTATAAGCTCCTGATTTTTTGGGCAGGGAGCCATTCATTCCATTAGTTTAGCCCGTACCGTTAGTAGGCGCAACGAAACCTGAATGTGGAGTTGCGGCCCAGTCAGAAAAAACATACCAGAAATCTTAATCAACATTAAATCAAAAGAGATATGTCAAAACAACTATTTTTCGACATTGAAGCGCGCAATAAAATGAAAAAGGGCGTGGATATACTTGCCAATGCCGTCAAGGTAACCCTTGGCCCTAAAGGCCGCAACGTGGTGCTCGAAAAAAAATTCGGTGCTCCTTCTATCACTAAAGATGGTGTAACCGTTGCGAAAGAAATTGAACTGGAAGATCCCATTGAAAACATGGGTGCCCAAATGGTTAAAGAGGTGGCCAGCAAGACTGCCGATATTGCCGGAGATGGTACCACAACCGCTACGGTCCTTGCTCAGTCCATTATCAGCGAAGGTTTGAAAAATGTGGCAGCAGGCGCCAACCCCATGGACCTGAAACGCGGCATTGAAAAGGCCGTTACCAAGGTGGTGGAGCACCTGAAGTCCCAGTCCCAGGCCGTTGGGTCCGATGGCAAAAAAATTCAACAGGTGGCATCTATTTCTGCCAACAACGACGAAAATATCGGCAAGCTGATTGCTGAATCATTCGCCAAAGTGGGCAAAGATGGCGTGATCACCGTTGAAGAAGCCCGCGGAACTGAAACCACTGTTGAAGTGGTAGAAGGTATGCAATTCGATCGCGGATATACTTCGGCTTATTTTGTGACCAACAGTGAAAAGATGGAAGTTGAAATGGATAAGCCCTATATCCTGATCTATGACAAGAAGATCAGCAATATGAAGGATATCCTGCATATCCTGGAAAAAATCGCTCAGCAGAGCGCTCCTTTGCTGATCATTGCCGAAGACCTTGAAGGTGAAGCCATGGCTACCCTGGTGGTTAACAAATTGCGCGGCACCTTGAAAGTTGCTGCCGTAAAAGCTCCGGGCTTTGGTGACAGAAGAAAGGAAATGCTTCAGGATATCGCGATCCTCACTGCCGGAATAGTAATCAGCGAAGAACAAGGATATAAACTGGAAAATGCCGACCTGGGCTACCTGGGCCGTGCAGAAAGGGTTGTGATTGATAAAGACAATACCACAATCGTTGGAGGCAAGGGTAAGAAAGCCGATATCACCGCGAGGATTAACCAGATCAAAGCGCAGATTGACGCAACAACATCTGACTATGATAAGGAAAAATTGCAGGAACGCCTGGCTAAGCTGAGCGGCGGAGTAGCAGTTTTGCAGGTGGGAGCCGCAACTGAGGTTGAAATGAAAGAGAAGAAAGATCGTGTTGATGACGCTTTGCATGCCACACGCGCTGCCGTTGAAGAAGGGATTGTTCCCGGAGGCGGTGTAGCCTATATTCGTGCCGTTGAAGCCCTGGAAAAACTCAAGGGTAGCAATGAAGACGAAACCACCGGTATTGCAATCGTGAAGAGAGCATTGGAAGAACCCATTCGCCAGATCGTTGTAAACAGCGGTATCGAAGGTTCCATCGTTGTTCAAAAGGTTAAGGAAGGTAAGGGCGATTTTGGATTCAATGCGAGGACTGAAGTGTATGAAAATCTCTTCAAGGCCGGTGTAATCGATCCTACTAAAGTAACCCGCATAGCTCTGGAAAATGCTGCTTCAATTGCAGGAATGTTGCTCACCACTGAATGTGTGATTGCAGACAAGCCCAAGAAAGAAGAAGCCGCGCACAATCACGGCGCTCCTGATATGGGTGGAATGGGATATTAATCTGATCGCAGTCTGTCCTGCAGATTTAATGCAGGTAAATGATTGGCAAAATATGAGTCCCGTCTCGCTTAATTGCGAGACGGGACTTTCTTTTGCCCTTTCATATAAAGTTATTTACTGAGATCAGACTTTAAGATCCGGATCCTAAATCCCGGCCTTGAGCCTGAGTTTATGGCAGCAAAAAAGGTTGCACTCACAGAGCCAACCTTCATGCATCATGTCAATTAAGTGCAGCAAATTGACTTTTCTTATCGGATCAAAAACGGGCCTCAATTATGCACTCTCCTTTTCGGGGTTAAAAACATAAGAAACTGAGAAAATTCATGGAACACCAAAGGAATTTCTTTCTCTTATGAACCATTTCACTGACGTTCGCGTAACCGGAATGGTTGCACAAACAACAAAATTACGGCCTTTCGGCATAAGGCAGAGCGCCAATGCGGCGGAATTTTACCTGATGATCCTGATCCTGAATTCGCCATTGGAAAGCATCCTGGATTTGCCAGTCTTTGTATATACCGGCCCCGAAAAAGATCCGGCCAGTGTATCATTTACAATTTGTGAAACCTGTATTTGAATGCCATGGAAGGGCCAGTTCACATAGTCAACGCTGTCTGTGGCACAAAACTCGCAAGTGGAGATATTTTGCAGGTCAACCAATTGCAGTTCCACCATACCCATTGGAGCCGCAGGATTATCCAATGGCTGTATATAAGGCAATGCCTGATGAAACAGATCGGTGCCGGTAAAAAAGAAGCGGATTGAGAGATGTTTGCAGGCATCTTCCCTGATCATATTGATCTGGTCCATGCCGTTGGCAGTATAATTAATATTGTGGGATGAATCCTGATTGAACCAAAATGACGAAAAGCAATATTGTTTGCCATCTATTTTAGCTCGTATATACTCTTTTTGGTCTTCACACACCGATGAATCACATGTTATGGTGCTGTCTTGCCTGGAAATGAGGCAGCCCGGGCCTTCACAGCTGTATTCTTTGGAGCAGGAAAATAGCGTCAGCAACCCAAAAAGCATGGAGACCAGCAGCAGAAGCGGTCGAATCATTGAAGACAGTTTACAGGCAGTTATGAACGAAATTTAAACTCTCAAATAAATAGTACTTGAAGAAGGCAAACCCCGCTGCCAATGGAGGAATCGGCAGTTCATTGTTGGGTTTCTTACAAACAGTTTCTTACCTTACGTGAACAACTAATCGTAGAATGCCTCAGTTTTCAGTTGATCCTGATATTTCAATTGCCAATACACTCTCCAAAGATTTCTATTGCAGTGAAACCATCTTCCAACTGAGCAAAGAAAAGATATTTTGTCCATCCTGGCAATTCATTGGGCATAGCGGGCAGGTTCCCAAGACCGGTAATATTTATCCTTTCACACTCCTGGAACAATTCCTGGACGAACCACTTTTACTCACCCGCGACAAGGAAAATACCCTCCATTGCATCTCTAATGTGTGCACCCACCGGGGCAATATCATCGCCGATCATCCATGCAGTGTAACTAATCTGCGTTGCAGGTATCATGGTCGCTTATTCCATTTGAATGGACAATTCATGTCGATGCCTGAATTTAAAGAAGTGAAGAATTTCCCCGCGAAAGAAGACAACCTGACCAGCCTGCCCCTGTTCCAGTGGGGAAAATTATTATTCACTTCATTGAATCATGCAATTGGGCCCGAAATATTTTTTAACGAGATGATGAACCGGATCTCCTGGCTGCCTCTGGAAGAATTCATATACCAGCCGGATCTTTCAAGGGATTATTTGGTGAAAGCGCATTGGGCTCTTTATTGCGAAAACTACCTTGAAGGATTCCATATTCCATTCCTGCATGCGGAATTGAATTCGGTCATTGACTTCGGCAATTATACAACGGAATTGTTCCGCTATTCCAATCTGCAACTGGGCATCGCAAAAGAGGATGAATGCTGTTTCGAGCTACCCCCAGGCTCAACCGACTATGGCAAGAAAGTTGCGGCCTATTATTTTTTTGTATTTCCCAATATGATGTTCAATTTCTATCCATGGGGACTTTCACTCAATGTTGTAATGCCGGTTTCGTTGAACGAGACAAGGATTTCGTTTTTGACATTTCTATGGAAAGAAGACATATATGATACCGGCGCCGGATCGGGACTGGATACAGTAGAAAAGGAAGATGAGGAAGTGGTGCAAAATGTGCAGAAGGGGATTCGATCAAGATTTTACGAACATGGCAGGTATTCGGTAACAAGGGAACAGGGAACTCATCATTTCCATCAAATCATCTCGGAATTTATGTGAAGGAATCATCCAGCCTATGGCCCAAGCCCAACTCGAAAAAAATATAGGACTATGGTCTGCCACTACCATTGTAATTGGCAGCGTAATAGGTTCCACCATTTTCATGAAACCAGCCACCATGGCTGGTCAGCTCGGCTCTCCCTACCTGCTGCTGGTTGTTTGGGTTCTGGCTGGCATCATTTCAATTTTTGGCGCCATGGCCTTTGCAGAGCTCGGCACCATGTTTCCTGAAACGGGAGGTCAATACATTTATTTGGAAAAAACCTATGGCAATTTCATAGCCTATGTTTATGGATGGTCCACGATCGCAGTGATCAATACGGCGGCTATTGCGGCAATTGCCTTCGTTTGCGCAGATTATACAGGATATTTTTTGAGGCTGCCCCGATTAGATCCGGCATTGGAAAGATCCGTACTTCTTCATATTCCGATGATTGGCGATGTTCTTCCATTGCAGAATCTTGGAGTGAAGTCACTTGCCATTACCATCATCATGGCACTGACCTATGTAAATTATAAGAGTGTTCGTTCGGGAAATGGGATCCAGTTCATTGCCACGGTATTAAAAACATTCGCCATTGTGATGCTTGTATTCGGGATTTTATTTTCCGGAAAAGGATCGGTGAGCAATTTTTTTTCAAATGCACCGGATTTTCATTTGAAAGGATGGCCGCTATTCGCCGCATTCATGGCTGCCACTACAGGCGCTGTCGCATCGTATGATGGATGGACTAATCTGAATATGGTGGCAG
>CALFNL010000220.1 GCA_937902875.1 uncultured Bacteroidota bacterium
CAGAATATTGTTGAGCGCCAGGAATTGCGCAGCCTGTCCTGAAGAAGTGGCCAGCGCCGCAACACCACCTTCCAGCGCGGCAATGCGTTTTTCAAACACATCGGTGGTTGGATTCATGATGCGGGTATAGATATTACCAAATTCCTTCAACCCAAAGAGATTGGCGGCTTGTTCCGTACTGTCAAATACAAAAGAAGTGGTTTGATAAATTGGAACCGCCCTCGCCTTCGTTGCAGGGTCGACCTCCTGGCCTGCATGTAACTGTAATGTCTCGAACCTTAAGTTGCTCATGATTACATAATTTAATGATGAATGAAAATGAATGGAAACCAATAATAGGAACGGGGTGGTAGTTGATCTGCCAAATCGGGTAAAGTAGGGGTTAATATGGATCAAAAGTATGCCTCACGGCATACAATAGCTGCAACAGGCACGCAATGGAGCGATATTTTCGAACGATCGTGACTTAATCATACCGTGCATGGTTACAGTGTAATATTTCATAAAATTAGTTGACTTCATATTCATTTTCCAAATTTCAAGTTGTTAATTTTTTATTGGCAGGCCCTTTACTCCCACCGGCAATGTCTGTATGTTTATCGGCCCTGGATCAGTCAATAGCCGCCACCCTTGGTTCAACATGCTGGTTTTCAAATTCTAGCTTTTGTGTTCCCGGCAAATTTTGTTCGAGATCCTTTATCAGGTCTTCCGCGTCTTCCAGGCCCACGCTGAGTCTGATGAGACTGTCTGCAACACCTGCGGCTCTTCTTTTTTGCGCGGGAATGGATTTATGAGTCATGCTTGCGGGGTGGCATAGTAAGCTCTTAACGCCGCCAAGGCTTTCAGCAAGCTTAAACAGTTGGGTACGCGCTGCAAAATCCTGCGCGGCTTTTTCAGTATCATTTACCAGGGTGAATGAAACGATGCCGCCAAAACCCGTCGCCTGTCTTGCAGCGATAGTATGGTTTCTGTGAGCAGGCAGACCAGGATAGTACACCTTGTTTACCTCCGGATGGCGCTCCAGGAATTCCGCCACGAGTTGTGCATTTGCACAGTGTTGTTTCACGCGCAGCGGCAAAGTCTCAATGCCGCGGATAAGCAGCCAGCTGTCAAAAGGCCCGAGGATGGCGCCAGACGCATTTTGTATGAATTTGATCTTCTGTCCGATGTCGGGATCTTTCGCCACCACGAGGCCCGCGATAAGATCACTATGACCTCCCAGGTATTTGGTAGCGCTGTGAACTACAATATCAGCTCCCAGCGAAAGAGGTTTTTGTAAGGCGGGTGAAGCAAAAGTATTATCCACGCAAAATAAACATCGGTTGGCTTTGGCGATCTTGCCAATGGCTTCTATATCCGTAATCTTGAGCGTGGGGTTTGTGGGGGTTTCAATCCAAATAAGCTTCGTTCTTGGCCCAATGGCCTCAAAAACATTTTCGGCTTCAGTAGTGTCAACGTATTTCACCGTGATGCCAAATTTTTCATATACCTGGCAGAAAAGGCGAAACGCGCCACCATAGATATCATCCACGGCAATGATTTCGTCGCCGCTCTTCAGCAACTTCACAATCGCGTCAATGGCGGCAAGGCCGCTTCCGAATGCGGCTCCAACTAATCCTTCTTCCAGGATAGCGATCAGATTTTCCAGGCTGGCACGGGTGGGATTGTTCGTTCTTGAATAATCGAATCCCCTGTTGATTCCTGGCGCCTCCTGCACGAAGGTGGAAGTTTGATAGATGGGCACACTAATGGCCCCGGTCAATTCATCAACCGGAACTGAATGAATGAGCTTTGTGTTTGATCGCATGTTAAACAGTTTTTTTGTCCACGGTATTGACTCGCGGAATTTGTTATACAATGGCATCAACACCTAAAAAGAAAATGGAGTGCTAATAGTTCGGAAGAGTCTTGGATGTAGGAGCATGGATCCGATTAATCCCTGCATACGCCTTCTTCCTTCGACGGTATCAATAGTTCACCGTTGAGGAAAGATATGCGCAAAAAAAAACTCTTCCGATAGTCATCAGAAGAGCTTCAATATTATAAGAGGTGATATTAATAAGCTTTCTTCAGACTTATCTGCTTCCGCCATGGGCGAAACTGGAATTGGCACCTTTTTCTCCGCTCTTTGAGCGAAAGATCAGGTTGTCAAGGCTTCTTCGGGCCAGTCCCTCAGCCTTTCTTGATAAGTATTTTTGCAAAGAACTGGTGCGAAGATAATATCAAATGACCGGAATTATCAAAAATTCTAAACTATTTTTTTTGAATGCCACTATAGGAGACCATCCATTCCTATTAACAATTGTTAGTTTGGGTAATCGATTTAGTAGCCTGTAAACCGGCACCCATCCTCACTTGAGGCTCTCATGGAAAAATACGGGCCAATGCTTTTTATGATATTTTTTTGAAAATTTGAGGATGGTCTGAATTTTGCGTTGTATATTTGTCTACTACTTTAATAGAGTATTAAAATCGCTGTGATGGATATGAAACATTGGAAATATTGTTGTTGCTATTGTTGTTGCAGGTAAGAATGCTGTCAGGCAATCATGTCCATCAATGAATTGAAATATGACTCAACCAGTTCATCAAAGCGAAATTCAACAAACCATCTTACTCACTAACGCTCCCGGGATAATCGAAAATCTCCGGAGGATCGCCGAAGCATTTGCCGGCCGCGCAGTATTCTCCTCCAGTTTCAGTTGGGAAGATCAGATCATCACACATATTATTTTCACCGAAGCCTTGGATATTGAGGTATTCACGCTGGATACAGGAAGGCTTTTCCCCGAAACTTATTCAACCTGGAGCCGCACCCTGGAAAAATATGGACGGCCCATACATGCCTATTACCCCAATGCATTGGCATTACAGGAATTTGTTACGGCAAAGGGTCCAAACAGTTTTTATGAATCGGTGGAGAACCGCAAACAATGCTGCCATCTCCGGAAAGTGGAGCCCCTTCAACGCGCATTGAATGGGAAAAAAATTTGGATCACCGGAATCCGGGCCGCTCATTCTCCCGATCGCAATGATATGCGGCAGGTTGAATGGGATCCTGCCAATAAGATTATAAAATACCATCCCCTGCTTCAATGGACTACCAAAGAAGTGAGATCATTCATTGATAAGAATAGTATTCCTTATAATCCATTACACGATAAAGGATTTGTAAGTATTGGCTGCGCCCCCTGCACCAGGGCCGTGAAACCTGGCGAAGATTTTCGCGCCGGGCGCTGGTGGTGGGAAGATGCAACTAAGAAAGAATGCGGATTGCATGTGCATGAAGAGCTGAAATTAAACCCATGACTGGATTGCGTAAGCAAGGCATCATGGGAATAAAAAAACATAACAAATAACCAATCACCCGATATGAGTCATCACGTGGATTATTTAGATCAGTTGGAATCGGAAGCCATTCATATTTTCAGGGAAGTGGCAGGTCAGTTTGAGCACCCGGCCCTATTATTCAGCGGGGGAAAGGATTCTATTACGCTGGTGCACCTGGCGCTGAAAGCATTTCGCCCTGGCAAATTCCCCTTTCCCCTGGTGCATATAGATACAGGACATAATTTCCCTGAGGCCCTGGATTTCAGAGATCGCCTGGTGGCCCAAATTGAGGAAACACTGATCGTGCGCAAAGTAGCAGATACCATCCTTGAAAGAAAGCTGACCGAACAGAAAGGCAAATTCGCCAGTCGTAACCAATTGCAGACCTATACATTGCTGGACACGATTGAAGAATTCGGCTTCGATGCCTGTATTGGAGGAGCCAGGAGGGATGAAGAAAAGGCTAGGGCCAAGGAAAGGATTTTTTCAGTACGTGATGAATTCGGACAATGGGAACCGAAGCGTCAGCGCCCCGAATTGTGGAATACTTATAACGGTAAGATTAATAAGGGTGAGAATGTGAGGGTGTTCCCGATCAGCAATTGGACTGAACTGGATGTGTGGAATTATGTGCGCCGGGAAAATATCTCTCTTCCCTCCATTTATTTTTCACATGACCGCACCGTAATAAAACACGAAGGGCAGCTGGTGGCTGTTTCAGAATGGATCAGGCTGGATGAGACCGATATCATAGTTAATAAAAAAGTGCGGTATCGCACGGTGGGGGATATGACCTGTACAGCCGCCGTGGAATCTAACGCTTCGAGTGTGGAAGAGATCATTCGTGAAATAACGGCCACCAAGACGAGTGAACGTGGCGAAACGAGGATTGACGACAAATTCTCTGAAGCCGCTATGGAAGACCGAAAGAAGAACGGATATTTTTAGCTAATGGGAGCAGGGTAGGGAAATGCCACCTGCTTTCAAATTTTCAAAACCAAGAACACTATTATGGATTTGTTGCGATTTATTACCGCGGGAAGTGTGGACGATGGAAAAAGCACCCTGATTGGTCGCTTGCTGTTCGATAGCAAGAGCATCATGATTGATCAGTTGGAAGCCATCGGGAAACAGAGCCGGAACCGCCTTGATGGAGAAATTGACCTAGCGCTCCTCACCGATGGATTACGCGCGGAAAGAGAGCAGGGAATCACAATTGATGTGGCCTATAAGTATTTCTCCACTCCTAAGAGAAAATTCATCATTGCCGACGCGCCCGGACATATCCAATACACAAGGAATATGGTTACCGGAGCGTCAAATTCAGACCTCATCATCATTCTGGTTGACGCCAGGAACGGTGTGGTAGAACAAACCCGCCGACATACCATCATCGCCTCCCTTTTGAATATTCCAAATGTGATTGTGTCCATCACTAAAATGGACCTCGTGAATTATTCGCAGGACGTATTCAATAATATCGTGATTGA
>CALFNL010000221.1 GCA_937902875.1 uncultured Bacteroidota bacterium
ATCCCACATCCATCCTTTGCCCCAGGGCTCTTCCTTCCAGTTGTTTGCATTCACCGCGATGGGTTTGGAACTCTTTTTTAGAAAATCAAACACCGGCTGCTCCCGAAAATCCGGATGAAGAAAGCATGGGTCCCCGGTTGGTTGAACAAATACCGTATCCTTTCCTTCTTCATAACGCAACCCTATTATGCTGTCGCGGATATATTTCATGCCGGCATATAAAGTAACGATCTTGGTATTGCTTGCCGGAACAAAATATTTGTCGCCCTGGTAATCATAAACGAATTTCTTTCTCTCAGGATCATACAAAGAAATGCCGCAATGCGCGGTCGCAAGTTCGGGATCATTTAGGAGGCTGGTGCTGGCAATTTTGCCTGCTTTTTGCATTGTTGAGCAGGAGCCGAGCAACAACAATAATGGCAGGCAGCATTTTCCCGGACAAAATGATTGCAATTTCAAAAAGACTGGGGTGAACCGATTACGCATGAAATCCGAAGATTGTTTGTGAAATGGGAATTTTCAATTGTTTGGCGGCTAAAGTTAAGGATAAGGGCTCAAAAGCTTTTTAGTACAGGGTCCTTGCTTTAATTTTAGACCATGCAATTTGGAAGACGATTGAAACTATTCACCAGGTTTGTATGGCCAATGGGTTTTTTGGGGATTGCCATAGTAATTGGGGTGATTGGCTTTATGCTAATTGAAAAATATAACTTCCTGGATGCATTGTTCATGACCGTAATAACTGTAGCGGCCGTGGGCTTCCAGGAAGTTCGGCCTTTGTCACCTGCAGGCCAGGTGTTTACAATAGTGCTTATTTTCATAAACCTGGGGCTGTTTACTTACTTCATAGCTTTGCTCACCAGGTACTTCTTAGACGGAGAATGGCTCAACCAATATAAATCAGTAAAAATGCTGAATAAGATTGAACATCTGCACAATCACGTAATAGTTTGCGGTTTTGGCCGCAATGGTAAAGAAGCCGCCCAGGTGCTTCATGACAATCATATTCCCTTTGTAGTAGTTGAATCAAAAACTGACATGCCATCAGACATGGGTTTTGTAGTCAGCCATTTCCTCAAGGGTGATGCTACCAAAGATGAAATTCTTATTGAAGCAGGCATCAAAAGAGCAAAAGCCATTATTACCACATTGCCCGTGGATGCCGACAACCTTTTTGCAGTATTAACAGCAAGACAATTAAATGCCAGTATTTCTATCGTTAGCCGGGCTTCACAAGACAGTTCAGTAAGCAAATTAAAAATAGCGGGAGCAAACAACGTGATAATGCCCGATAAAATTGGCGGCGCCCATATGGCTACCTTGGTAATGATACCCGATGTAATTGAATTTATTTCTCTGCTGACTACGCGAAATAATGAAGCTTTTAGGGTGGAAGAATTGTTGGTGGAAAATAATAATGTTATCGGGGAGCTCGATCTTTGGAACAGTACAGGCTGCACTATTTTGGGAATTAAGATTGCACACGATTATTTGATCAACCCTCCTCCTGACTATTATATCAGTCCAGGTGAGAAAATCATTGTAATGGGCAGTCAGTCACAAATTGATCTGGCAAAGGAGAAGTTGTTGATTGAGATAGGTTGAATTGTTGATGAATTTAAGATAGCCTCACCCGAACTTCCTTACCTTTTTATCTTTGATGGTACTCTCCATGTTCCCTCAGCTTCTCTCCTGCGCCCTCAACCATCTTTCAGGAATCTCATTACTACTGGCCTGAATATAATCCTGGTAGGAACAGGCGATATACGATTTATCCGGCAATTGCATCCACCAGCGCCCTGTTTTTTTGCTTTGAAGAAAAACCGTATCCACTTCACCAAATACGGTATGGAATTCAATGAATGAATCCTTCTCGCTGAGTAATGCTTCCCGATTGCCGTTTGACTTTCCGTCAATGAAATACCAAACCATTTGTGCCACCTGTTTGGCCGTGAGTTGCTGCACATCATTCTCCACACTGTATCCATAGATACCCATGGAACTGAGATTAGGGCTCATGCCCGCAAACCGGGCCAGGGTGCAGGCCTCTTCGCCATTCAATCCATTTGGGGTTAAATAATTGGAGGGCCCCCCCGAATGTTGCAACGCGGCCAGGTCAAAGCTCAGGAGATTGCTGTTTCGCAATACCGGTTCCATTTCCTCAATCCTTTCTTTCACCATGCCTACGCGATAACAATCGAAGCGCAATTTATCCATTGTTTCGAGCATCAGAGGATTCACGAAATAGCTCTGGAATGCAATATGGTTGTAGTGACGAATATAATTTGGCTCGCCGGTAAGCATTTCCATCAGGAAATTCCGGCTGCGCAGGGGATTCTCAATGTGCAGGTCAATCAGCGCATCAATTCCCGCCGCTTCAATAATTCTGTTGAGTGACTTGTACGCATCATACTGCGCAAGTGTCAGGTCATGGGACCCACCCAGGATCACCACAATTTTCCCGATATCCAATAACTCGGCCACCACTGTTCTCAAAGCCGCATAAGTATCAGAAAGACTGGCCCCGGTTTTAACGTTTCCAATGTCGGCAAGCCGAACGTCTTTATGCCAATAATAGAGTGAGTAAAATTGATGTCGGATTGTATCCGGAGCAGCAGAACTTCTTTCAATACCATTACCTCTTTCTTCACCACATCCTACCAGAATAACATCGGCCTGTTCAAGATCAGGCATTTCATTATCATATACTAAAACATTACTTCCAATTTGTCCTACCTGGTATCCTTCATCATGCGATAACTCGTGGAGATTTAAAGGATTCAGGAAATCAGTGATGCTCGACACGTCACTCATACACTTGAATTTCGAACAAACTTACAGATAAAACAATTGCCTGAGCCACAGAAATATCAACAAAGCGGGAACAGCTAATAACCACGTAGGTTCAGGATAAGTGTAAGTTCATCGGGAATGAAAGCTCGGCATCCAATTCCTGCAAAGAAAACCGGCAATGCATTCAGCGTTTATTCAGCTGATGTCATTGCCGGCTTCTGGTTCTGTTTCAATACCTGGTTATTTGCTCATCACCAATACCTGGAATGTACCCGGTATCATATGGGGTCGTCTTTCACCAGGATCACTAGGTTTTTCAAACTCCGCTGTGGGGAGATAAATATTATGTGTTTGAGGATCCACCGCTATGGTGCGGGCCCCTCTCTTGGTAGGAACATTTTCCAATACCTTGAACATACTGGCGGATTCTTCCTGAACCACCGACAATATTCCTTCTCCGCAGGATGCGAATGCATATTTCAATTGCGGGTCAAATCCTACTCCATCACATCCATCTCCAATAGGAAGTTTATCTACAATCTTACCAGTCAGGGCATCTATTACCATCATTAACTTATCGCAACCAGCAAACAACCTGTGCGTTTTGAGATCGATAGCCAGCCCCGTAGGTCCTTCGCCAGGAGCAATGGACCAACGTTGTTCCACTTTATTTTGATTAATGTTCACCACGGCAATCTCGCTCTTGTCTTCAATATTCACATAAATCTTTCCTGCCTCATCCGAAACGGCGGTCTCAGGTTTACCGCCAACAGGAATGGAAGCTACCACTTTTTCGGTCACCGGATCAATCACGCTGAGATCATTGCTCCTGCCATTACAGGTTATGATCTTTTTGGAATAGGGATCATACATGATGGCATCGGGGTTCTCGCCGGTAGCGATTTGCGACAAGACCTTGTTAGTGGCCAGGTCAAAAACAGTAACGCTATTGATCCTGCCATTGCTGGTATACCCTTTCCCTAAAGCCAGGTCAAAAGCGATTCCATGAACACCGGTAGTATTAGGAATTACCCCAACCGAATCACCGGTACTCTGGTTCAGGATATTCACTTGGGTACCATGGGATACGTACAGGCGGTTATTATGGGGGCCCACCGCAATATAATCCCAGCCGCCGCCACTGGCAATATGAAAGGTCTTGGCTAAATGATATCCGCTGGGTCCCTGATACTGAAAAGCGCTCAGAATAAGGAATCCTGTCATTGTGATGAGACAGGCTGGAACGAAAACTTTCATGTTGGAAGATTTATGTGTTGGTCTTCCTAAAACTATAAGCCGAATCTGAAGAAATACTGAAGTTGTTCAAATGAATATCAGCCGGACCGAAATTCCCGGTATCAATTTTCCCACTGATCGGGCAACAAAAAACTAAACGTAGCTTTGAAGGGATTGCAAGATTTCAAACGGGGACTTTATCATGAAACTCCTGATAGTTGAAGATGAAAAAATACTCAGCGACAGCATTGCCAGTTATCTGAGGCATGAAAACTTTACCTGTGAAACCGCTTCGGGTTTTTCCGAAGCTGTTGAAAAAATAGAATTGTTCAACTACGATTGCATACTCCTTGACATCAGCCTCCAGGATGGAAACGGGCTGGACCTGCTCAAGGAAATCAAGGCTAATAATAAGATGGATGGTGTGCTGATCATCTCAGCCCGTAATTCACTTTCGGATAAGATCACCGGGCTCACCCTCGGCGCGGATGATTACCTCCCAAAACCATTTCACCTTTCAGAATTGAGTGCGAGAGTAGCCGCGATTATCAGAAGAAGAAATTTTGGCGGCAACAACACGCTGCGATTTAATGAACTCAGCATTGACCTGCAGGCTAAGGCAGTCTTCATCAGCGGCAAACTGGTGGAATTGACCCGCAAGGAATACCAACTACTCCTATATTTCACCTATAATAAAGGCAGGGTTGTATCGAAAAACGCTATCGCGGAACATTTGTGGGGAGATGAAATGGGCGGGGCCGCCAACTACGATTTCATTTACACCCACATCAAGAACTTACGGAGAAAATTGATGGATTCAGGAGGAGAAGACTATATTCAATCGGTTTATGGGATGGGATATAAATTCACCGCTTCATGAAACTGTTTACAAAATACAGCCGGGTAAACCTGGTCGCCACAATCATGGTGCTGGTTGCCGGCAGTATCTGCTATTATTTTATAGTTCGCTACACACTCCTTCGGCAATTAGACAATACGCTCAAAGTTGAAGAAGCGGAAATTATCGACTTCGTGAAAAATAAGGGCCAGCTCCCCGAACCCACGAACTACAAAGACCAATTGATCAGATTCAAAGCGACTGAGTTCCCGGTTAGGCGCAGATTCAGGAGCATCAGCCTGTACGACCAGGCCGAAAAGGAAAAGGATCTTTACAGAACCCTGATATTCCCCATCTCGGTGCAGGGACAGAATTATGAAGTGTCGGTCAGCAAGTCGCAGGCCGAAAAAGAAGATTTGTTAGTATTGATCGTGATCATTACCATCGGCGTGGTGATCCTGCTCCTTTTACTTCAATTTCTCGCCAATCGTTTTCTACTGAGAAAAATATGGCACCCATTCTACGGCACCCTGGGATCCCTATGGGAATTCAACCTCACCAAAAAGCAGCCCGTTCCCTATCATCCGAGCGATATTGATGAATTCAATGAACTTGACAATGCTGTTCACCAAATGACCGATAAGATTTTCCAGGACTACGAGACCCTGAAAAACTTTGCCGATAATGCCTCCCATGAAATGCAGACGCCGCTGGCCATCATCAATTCGAAATTAGACCTGCTCATACAGGATCAGAACCTTGAAGAAAAACATGTGAAACAACTGCAGGCCATGTATGACGCCGTAGGCCGGTGGAGCAAACTGAACCAGGCTGTTTTGCTGCTCACGAAAATCGAAAATAACCAATTCATACACATAGAACGTATAGGCCGAAGCGAATTGGTGGATGAGAAACTGATTCAACTGGAAGAATTGGTGGAAGCCAGGAAATTGAAACTGGCGTTTGATAAGCATGACACTGTTGTGCAGATGAATAGTTACCTGGCGGATATTTTATTGAATAATCTATTGATCAATGCCATTCGATACAATGTTGAAAAAGGCAGCATTCGCATCAGTCTCACGGCGAATCAGATCAAAGTGGTTAATACGGGTACTCCTCTCGCGTTTCAGCCTGATACAATATTCGACAGATTTAAGAAGGGGAATTATTCAGACGGCACTGGCCTTGGGCTGGCCATTGTAAAACAAATCTGCGACAAATATAATTTCGGGCTTTCCTATCATTTTGAAGAGCCTCTGCACATTTTCACCGTGAGATTTTAACTTCAGATTTCCTCCAGAATTCCTTTTTAGTTTGTGTTGATTTTATTCATATCAAAATCATACAGAGATGAAAAAGATAATCATATTGCTGGTCGTTATTGCAATTGCCTTCCAGGCTAAGGCTCAGAAACTGGATGCTTCTAAAGTACCCGCCGCGGTAAAGGAAGCATTCGCGAAGAAATATCCGAAAATTACCAGCGTAAAATGGGAGATGGAAGACGGCGAGTATGAAGCCAGTTTTAAGCAGGATGGCAAATCAATGTCAACATTGCAGGATTCTAATGGTAACATTACCGAAACCGAAGTTGACATTAAGGTAGCCGATCTGCCCGCAAGCGTTACCAGCTATGTGAAGCAGCATTACAAGGGAAAAGCAATCAAAGAAGGCGCAAGGATCACAAAGGCCAATGGTGAAATTAATTATGAAGCCGAAGTGGGTGGTACCGACTTGATATTTGACGCCAACGGCAAGTTCATCAAGGAAACTAAAGACTAATTTTTTTGTTGGCAGAATCAAAAATATTCCTACGCCTATTTTTTTCTTCCTACCTTATTTGCAGGATGAAAAAAATAGGCCTCACCATTTTCTTAAGCCTGGCGCTCAATGCCATCGCGTTTACGCAAACCCATAGCCTGGAGTATTATCTCCACCAGGCCCTGGCCAATAGTCCCCTCTTAAAGGACTATCAATACCAGGTGCAATCGAGCCAGATTGATAGCCAAAGAATCAGAGCGGGCTACCGGCCACAGGTAACTGGTAACAGCGTCAATAGCTATGCCCCGGTGATTGGCGGCTTTGGCTACGATTATGCCATTACCAACGGCGGATTGCTGAGCGCCCTCATATCTGTGAATAAGACCCTGGTCGGCCAAAAAAACCTGAGCACGCAACTTGAATCCATCCAAATCAATAATCAGTCTATCAGCAATGCTTCCAAAATTTCAGAGCAGGACCTGAAAAGAAGCATCACATCTCAATATATCACAGCCTATGGTGACCTGCAGCAACTGAATTTCAGCAAAGAGATTTATGAACTGCTCAGCAAAGAGGAAGTAATATTAAAAGCGCTCACGCAAAATAATGTGTACCGCCAGACCGATTATCTCACCTTTTTGGTCACCCTGCAACAACAGGCGCTTACCCTGAAGCAGATACGCATCCAATTTCAGAATGACTACGGCACGCTTAACTACCTGGCAGGCATAAATGATACCAGCATGGCGGCCCTGGATGAACCCGGCATCAACCTGGCCCCATTGCCAGACTTTTATCAATCCATATTCTACCGGAAATTTGAAATTGACAGCCTGAAACTCATGAATGAAAAAGCATTGATCGGCTTCAGTTACAAACCCCGCGTGAATCTATTTGCCGATGGAGGATTTAATTCCAGCTTTACATACAAGGGATATAAAAACTTTGGAACCAGTTTTGGGTTGAGCCTGTCCGTGCCGATTTATGATGGAAAACAAAAGCAAATGCAATATCATAAATTGTCTATCGCTGAAATGGTCCGCGTCAAATACAAAGAATTTTTCTCCAGGCAATACATTCAGCAACTGGCCCAGCTACACCAGCAACTGTCTTCCACCGAAGAATTGCTGGTTCAGATCAACGATCAGATCAGATATGCCGAAACACTGATTACCGCACATGGCAGGCTGCTGCAGACCGGCGACGCGAAGATTTCTGACTATATCATCGCACTGAATACTTATCTGAATGCAAAAAACCTCCTCACGCAAAATAATATTACCCGCCTTCAGATTATGAACCAGATTAACTATTGGAACCGTTAAACAAATAATTCGATGATACAGCAGCGTCATATCATTTCAACAATCCTGGTTTTCTTCTCGCTTCTGATCTATTCCTGCAAACCTCCTGCCGAGAAAGAAAGCGCCGCTGCTACAGACGAGGCCCGCACCCCTGTAACCATCGCAACTATAAGTTCAGATCCGATTGCTGAATACATTGAATTGAACGCCGTTTCCACATTCCTGCAGAAGAGTTTTGTCAAGTGCAATGCCAATGGATACCTGCAGGAGGTGAATATACAATTGGGAAATTTTACTAAACAGGGACAGGTGCTCTTTACCGTTAAGACCAAGGAATCACAAAGCCTGGGTAATGCCATCAATAGCCTGGATTCCACATTCAGATTTTCGGGCCTCAATACCATCAGGGCAAGCGATAATGGTTTTATTACTGAACTGAATCATCATGCAGGCGACTATGTGCAGGATGGAGAACAACTGGCAGTGATCAGCAATATGAACAGTTTTGTTTTCCTGCTGGAGCTCCCCTATGAACTGAGGCCTTATATCCTCAATAACAAATCGCTGGAACTCGTTCTTCCGGATGGGGAGAAATTGAAAGGTGAAATCTCCTCATCTCTGCCTATAATGGATCCCGTATCACAAACACAGCGCATTGTCCTCCGCGTTAGTCCCTCTCATTCCATCCCCGAAAATCTCATAGCCAAGGTAAGGATCATCAAAACCCTCAAGATCCATGCCATTTCAGTACCCAAGACTGCCGTTCTCACCAATGAAACACAGGATGATTTCTGGGTGATGAAATTGCTGGACAGCGTTACGGCGGTAAAAGTTCCCATTCAAAAAGGCATTGAAACCGGCGACAGGGTAGAAATCATTTCTCCCACATTTGCACCTGGCGACAAGATCCTGGTTACCGGAAATTATGGGCTGGCGGATACGGCAAAAGTTAAAATAGTTCAATAGCGCAAATGAAAAATTTTTACGTATCATATAAGAATCCGCTTACCGTTCTACTGCTGTTGATCCTCGCGGGAGGTTGGTTTGCCTATACCAAAATGCAGATTTCGCTCTTTCCAGAAATAACATTTCCCAAAATAAAAGTGATTGCAGATGCAGGACTGCAGCCGGTTAATAAAATGATGGTGACGGTTACCAAACCCCTGGAAAATGCCATCAAGAAAGTGCCCGACCTGCAAAGGATCAGGAGTACCACCAGCCGCGGAAGTTGCGAAATTTCCGCTTTCATGGACTGGAATTCAGATATTGACCTGGCACAGCAGAGGATAGAATCCAGGATAGCAGAAATCCGGAATGTTTTGCCCCCCGATGTACAGATCACGGTTGAAAAAATGAATCCTTCCATACTGCCGGTTATGGGATACACGCTGGAGAGCCGCGATAAATCACCCATCGAACTGAAGCAACTGGCATTGTACACTATAAAACCCTTCCTCTCGCAGGTGGATGGCGTTTCTGAAATCCGGATCATCGGGGGAAAGCAAAAAGAATATTGGCTGGAACTTGATCCGCATAAGATGAGTTCCCTGGGCATTACTCCCGATGCTCTCAGCACGGCACTCAGTCAAACAAATTTCATTAAATCGAATGGATTCCTTTCAGACTATCGCTTCCTCTATCTCACGGTAACTGACGCTACGGTGCATACAAAGGAGGAATTGCAAAACCTGGTAGTCAGCAATGATGGCAGAAGGATAATATTGCTGAAAGATTTAGCCGGTGTTGATATCAGGGAAGCGATCGAATTCACAAAGATAAATGCCAATGGAAAAGAGGGACTGCTGATTGCCGTGATCAAGCAACCCAATGCCAACCTGGTGGAACTGTCTTCCAGAATGGAAACAAAGATCAAAGAGCTCGCGTCCATTCTACCCGCAGGAGTTAGCATTCACCCATATTACATCCAGGCAGATTTTGTGAATGACGCGATGAAGAGTGTGGCAGACAGTCTTTGGATGGGTTTGGTTCTGGCTATAATAGTTGCCGTGCTATTCCTTAGGTCTCTGAAAGCGAGTACCACCATCCTGCTCACCATTCCCTTGACGCTTTGCCTTACACTGATAGCTCAATACGTGATAGGTTACACTTTCAACATAATGACCCTGGGCGCGATTGCCGCCGCCATTGGTCTGATCATAGATGACGCCATCGTGGTGGTGGAACAAATTCACCGAACTCATGAAGAACATCCGGAGGCGCACACCGATACCCTGTTGCAGAAAGCCATTTCATTCCTGTTGCCCGCCATGATCGGGTCATCACTCAGCACTATTGTGATATTCATTCCATTTGTGTTGATGAGCGGCGTGGCGGGAGCCTATTTCAAAGTGCTCACCAATACCATGATCATCACATTGGTCTGTTCATTTTTCGTTACGTGGATCTGCCTGCCAGTCATATATCTCCTCCTCACAAAAAAGCAAAGACCAGGTGCACGAAGGAAAAAAACCATTCAGGCGCATTCCGTTAAAAAGCAGAGATGGGTTTCATTTTTTATTCATCGCCCCTGGATCAGTCTGCTCATCATGGGATGCCTGGCCTGGCTGATCTATTTTATTTTGCCAAAACTCGAGACTGGATTTCTTCCGGAGATGGACGAAGGCAGCATCGTCCTGGATTATGCATCCCCACCCGGTACCTCACTGGAAGAAACGGACAGAATGCTAAGAGAGATCGAAAAAATAATCGTCGCCATTCCGGAAGTGGATGCCTATTCCAGGAGAACGGGCACTCAAATGGGATTCTTCATTACCGAACCTAACACGGGTGACTATTTGATTCAACTAAAAAAGAACAGGGGCCGAACAACTGAGGAGGTGATCTCTGAAATCAGGCAGGAATCCGAAGCCACGCAACCGGCCCTGCGCGTTGATTTCGGGCAGGTGATCGGTGATATGTTGGGGGACCTCATGACTTCCGTGCAGCCCATTGAAGTAAAGGTATTTGGCAATAACCCGGAAAATTTGAAGGAATTGTCACGACAGGTGGCCGAGGTAGTTTCTTCAACCGAAGGCGCGGCCGATGTTTTTGATGGCATAGTGATCGCAGGCCCTTCTTTAAGCATTCAACCCGATTATACAAAACTGGCGCAATTCGGAATAACGGCCGCAAATCTGCAATACCAGTTGCAAACCGCGTTGGAAGGGAATGTTGTTGGCAAAATTTTGGAGAAAGAGCAGGAATCCAATATCAGGATAGTGTATCCCGGCAACAGAAAATTGAGCGTGGCTGATTTGAGCGGGCTTCAGATTTTTTTGCCCAATGGAAAATTAAAGCCCATTTCAGAACTGGCCACAGTTGAAGTACATACGGGTGACGCCGAAATACAGAGAGAAAATCTTCAATCCATGGGAGTGGTGACGGCCCGCCTGGAAAACCGCGACCTGGGGAGCGTGATGAAAGAGATACAGAAAAATATTCCGGCCCAGGTCATCCTTCCCCAGGGCTATCATATAGAATATGGCGGCGCTTATGCTGATCAGCAGCAATCCTTCAAAGAGCTCCTGATTATATTGATCACTTCCAGCCTTCTTGTTTTTGGAACGATCCTATTCCTTTTCAGAGAATTCAAAGTGGCATTGCTCATCCTGGTGATTGCTGTTTTGGGCATTGCAGGAAGTTATCTCGCGTTATATATTACAGGAACGCCATTGAACGTGGGTAGTTATACGGGATTGATCATGATAGTGGGAATCATTGGCGAAAATGCCATTTTCACCATGCTGCAATTCAGGCAAACCCTGCACAATAGCAGCGTGGACGATTCCATAGTGTATGCCATTTCCACCAGGTTGAGGCCTAAATTGATGACAGCCCTGGGCGCCATCATTGCACTGATGCCACTGGCCCTGGGTATTGGAACCGGAGCCCAGCTTCACCAGCCACTAGCCATAGCAGTAATTGGAGGTTTCATCATCGCCCTGCCCCTGCTGCTGATCGTATTGCCCTCCATGCTCCGTTTATTATTTAAGAATCAATACCTTTCCCGGTATGGCGGTGAAACCCAGACTACTTAATCCTGATTTCGCGTGGTCGGTCTGCCTGAGTGGAGCCCGAATCAACTGCTTAATGAAATTTGTATCTTCGCGGCATGGACAGTTTGTTACAGCAAATAGAAAGTTTGAAGCAGGAAATTGGCAGTTACCAGGCCAGGAATGCAGAGGAATTGGAGCAATTCCGCATTAAATATCTTGGCGCCAAGGGGCTGGTCAAATCTCTGATGGGAGAAATGAAAAATGTTTCGGCCGATCGAAAGAAAGAATTCGGACAGGTGCTGAATGAATTCAAGCAATTCACCGAATCAAGGTACGAGGAACTCAGGAATTTAAGCATGAACGGCCACGGCGCCAGTGAAGGAAAGGCCCCATCCAATCAACCCGACCTAAGCCTTCCGGGAGATCCGATTCCAATAGGTAGTCATCATCCCATCAGCCTCATGCGCGACCGCATGATCGCAATATTCCAACGTTTAGGCTTTGCCGTTGCTGAGGGGCCCGAAATTGAAGATGACTGGCATAATTTTACGGCCCTGAACCTTCCCGAACACCATCCGGCGCGAGATATGCAGGATACATTTTATATTTCAACCGATCCTGCCTGGTTATTGCGCACACACACGAGTAATATCCAGATACGTGAAATGCAGAAAGGCAAATTGCCACTGCGTATCATTTGCCCGGGTCGCGTTTACAGGAACGAAACGGTGAGTGCCCGGAGCCATTGCTTTTTTCACCAGATTGAAGGCTTATACGTGGATGAGAACGTATCCTTCGCCGACCTGAAACAGACCCTTTATTTTTTCGTGAAGGAAATGTATGGTAATGATGTGAAAATCCGTTTTCGCCCGAGCTATTTCCCTTTCACCGAACCCAGCGCCGAAATGGACATCAGTTGCCAACTCTGCAATGGAGAAGGATGCAATGTTTGCAAGCATACCGGTTGGGTGGAGATCCTGGGTTGTGGAATGGTGCATCCCAAAGTTTTGGAGAATTGCGGCATTGACCCTGGAAAATATACCGGCTATGCCTGGGGAATGGGAATTGAGCGTCCGGCCCTGCTTAAATATGGCATCAATGATATTCGTCTGTTCAGTGAAAATGACATCAGGTTCCTGAAGCAGTTCACCAGCGCCATTTAGTCAATAGCCCCCTCAATTCGTGAATTTTCATTGACCCTTCATGAAGTGCCGGAAAAATCAAATGGCCCAAGAAAAAATTTCCTCAACCGCACTGAAATGAATTTAAGTTTTTTCTTTTCATATTCAATTTTAGGTAAACGCATCCATCATGGCCGGAGTCTCTCATTCCATTAATACCATTTGCATTTGCGGGGCCGGCACAATGGGCGCCGGCATTGCGCAGGTTTCGGCGCAAAGCGGTTTTCATACGGTATTATACGACCTGAATGAAGAAGCATTGGCCAAAGCCGCGGCAGGCATCGAAGAAAACCTCGGCATGCTGGTAGAAAAAAATAGGATCACCAGTGACGAAAAAGAAAGAATAAGAAAAAATATTCATTTCACAAGAGAGATTGGGTATTGCATAGCGGAACTTGTGATTGAAGCCGTGGTAGAAAAACCCGAAGCCAAGATTGCCCTTTTCAACCAGTTGGCAGAAATCAATCATAGTGAAACTATTTTTGCAAGCAATACTTCTTCGCTGTCGGTAACGTCCATTGCGTGCAGCGTGGTTCATCCTTCGCGGGTAGTGGGAATGCATTTCTT
>CALFNL010000222.1 GCA_937902875.1 uncultured Bacteroidota bacterium
AAAAAAAATATTTTCCTGATCTGTCATTCCTTTCAATTGGTGTGCAGGCAATACAATCTGGCATTGGTGAGTAAACGAAAATCCACCGCTTTTGGAGTATTCCCCATACATATTTTGCCTGAAATACAAAACGAGCCCATTTTCGAAGCATTGGATAATCCATTCTATGCAGTGGAAAGCCGCGACTACCAGATCACGCAACCCCATCATGAAACCATGCAGGAAATGGGAGCAAGGGTGCTGTGCATCGAAAAAGAAAGGCCGCATATACCCCTGGAACGGGCCGTCATGGCCATTCGCTTCAATGAATTCATGGTAGGTACTCAATTTCATCCCGAGGCAGACCCGGTTGGAATGAGCATGTATTTGCAAAGAGAAGACAAGAAGAAATACGTGATTGAAAATTATGGAGAAGAAAAATGGCAATCCATGATCAAACATCTTAACGACCCCGACAAGATATCCTGGACCTATTCCCATGTCCTTCCCAATTTTCTCAACCAGGCTTCGGAACATTTGCAAATGGCTGGCATGATGCTCTAAATTAGGAATTGCCAAAATTTTGCCTCTGAAATTTAAGGCCAGGATTCGCTTCTCCGATAATTCAGATTGACACCATTCATTAAAATCAGCTGACCATGCTGATGACTATCCTTACACATTATTTGTAACTTCCCCATTCAAAATCAATTCCATGGTACCAGCTCTTCGGGAGGCCTTCAACAGGCAATTTACCAATGCCAAATATGAGGCATTCCTAAAAGATTTAAAGAGTCTGTATCCGGGCACAATTGAGTTCAGGATCGCCGAAACACCGGTTTTTGCCGACAAAGAATTTACCGGCAAAATGCTCGACACTTGTGAAAGCATTATTGATTTCATTACCGATCACCGCTTCAGGACGCTCACGGAAAGGGCCATTCCCGCGAAGGAAAGCCTGCCTGGAGAAAATGACCATTGCCAGATGATTGCCTTTGATTTTGGAGTATGTGAAAATTCCGAAAATGAACTGGAACCACAACTAATAGAAATGCAGGGCTTCCCGAGCCTCTTTGCATTCCAGGTTTATTATCCTGAACTGTTGCGTCATTATTTTACCATACCTGCCAATTATAGCCACTATCTCCACGGGTATGAAAAAGATTCTTTTCTAAAAATGCTAAGGCAAATTATTTTGGGCCCACACCCTGTTGAGAATGTAATTCTGCTTGAAATTAAGCCGCACGAACAAAAGACCAGGATCGATTTTTATTGTACCCATGACTATATTGGCATAGAGCCCGTTTGCATTACAGAACTTATTGCTGATGGGAACAAATTATATTATATGAACAAGGGTAGGAAGACAGAAATCAGGAGGATCTATAATCGCGTCATTTTTGACGATCTGCATTCGCAGAAGGAATCACTGGGAGATGTCATTGATCTGACTAAACCCTGGGAAGTAGAGTGGATACCTCATCCCAATTGGTTTTATCGCATCAGCAAATTCACCCTTCCGTTTATTCATCACCCCTTTGTTCCCAAAACATATTTTCTCAATGAAGTGAAACAGATTCCACCGAATCTTGAAAATTATGTACTGAAACCTCTTTTTTCTTTTGCAGGCCAGGGTGTGCTGATAGATATTGAAGCAAGTGACCTGGAAAAAATTCATGACCCCCAAAACTGGATACTGCAGCGGAAAGTGAAATATGCAGATGTGATCCCCACCCCGGATATTCCAGCCAAAGTGGAAATCAGGCTGATGTATTTGTGGCCCGATGGAGATGCGCGCCCGCATGCCGCTATTAACCTGGCGCGCCTGAGCAAGGGAAAGATGATCGGTGTTCGATACAATAAGGATAAGGAATGGGTGGGCGGCAGCGTTTGCTATTTTGAAAAATGAAGAAAACCCTTATATAAGAATTTTGCATGGTCGCACACCAAAATGAAGGGGAAACATTCAATTCAGAAATGTTATATGCCAATGGTTTTCACTCCCGGCGGTCTCATTTGAGGTATTCCCCCGGAATAGAACTGATGGGCCGGATCATGATTTGCTTATAAAGAATTTCGGCGCCCTCCGATTGAATTTGGATCTTTCCCCTGATCAATGGTGTTTCCTGATTATTGAGGAATTGCCGGGAATGATACAATACCATCATGAGTTTATTATTTACCAGATGCACGCTCGTATCTCCATTGCAATACAGGTCAACCTGGTTCCATTGGCCTGAGGGATTTTCTGCATCGCCCGCTTTTATACAATGACGTCCTATTTTATTAGCCGCGCTGAATGTATAAAACTGTCACTTCGGATCATAAACGTATTCCGAATCAGATTTCCTGTTGGCCCTGATATCCTCTATTCCACCGGCCACTCCCCAATAATCCCCGCAATCCCCTTCCTGTA
>CALFNL010000223.1 GCA_937902875.1 uncultured Bacteroidota bacterium
AAATGCTGCTTCAGGATATTCATCCACTTCGCCATCCATGATCATATTAAACCCGCGTATGGTATCTTCAATATTCACGAATACGCCTTTCAAACCGGTGAACTGCTCCGCCACATGGAAGGGTTGGCTCAGGAAACGTTGCACCTTACGGGCACGGGCAACCGTCATCTTATCTTCTTCACTCAATTCGTCCATACCCAGGATGGCGATGATGTCCTGCAACTCTTTGTAACGCTGCAGGATCAGTTTCACGCGATTGGCGCAGTCGTAGTGTGCTTCCCCCACTATCAGGCGTGTCAGGATTCTGGAAGTGGAGTCAAGCGGATCCACCGCGGGATAGATACCCAGATCGGCGATCTTACGGCTCAGCACCGTGGTGGCATCAAGATGCGCAAATGTGGTAGCTGGCGCCGGATCTGTGAGGTCATCCGCCGGCACGTAAACTGCCTGCACGGAAGTGATTGAACCATTTTTTGTAGAAGTGATTCGTTCCTGCATGATGCCCATTTCTGTTGCAAGCGTGGGTTGATAGCCTACGGCCGATGGCATACGACCCAGCAGCGCAGACACTTCAGATCCTGCCTGTGTAAAACGGAATATATTATCAACGAAGAAAAGGATATCGCGCCCCTGACCCTTACCATCTCCATCACGGTAATACTCTGCTACAGTGAGACCGCTCAACGCCACACGAGCCCGGGCTCCCGGTGGTTCATTCATTTGTCCGAATACGAATGTGGCCTTGGATTCTTTCAATTCTTCCATATTCACCTTACTCAGATCCCATCCGCCTTTTTCCATACTGTGCTTGAACTCATCGCCATATTTCATGATGTCGGCCTCAATCATTTCACGAAGCAGGTCATTACCTTCGCGGGTACGCTCACCCACTCCGGCAAAGACTGAAAGCCCGCCGTAGCCTTTGGCAATATTGTTGATCAATTCCTGGATCAAAACTGTTTTGCCCACTCCGGCACCACCAAAGAGGCCGATCTTGCCCCCCTTAGCATAGGGCTCAATGAGGTCAATTACTTTGATGCCCGTAAACAGGATTTCGGTTGAAACACTTAGATTTTCGAAAGCCGGCGGCCTGCCGTGAATAGGGCGGCCATTAGTCTTATCAACCTGAGGTAATCCATCAATTGCATCGCCGGTTACATTAAATAAACGACCCTTGATGGCTTCCCCAACGGGCATGGCTATCGGCTTGCCGGTGTCAATCACTTCCGTACCCCGAACCAGCCCTTCCGTTCCATCCATAGCAATGGTGCGTACACTGTCTTCTCCAAGGTGCTGTTGCACTTCCAATACCAGCACTTCACCAGTATCCCGTTTCAGTTCCAATGCACTATAAATTTCGGGTAGTTGACCCTCAAATTGCACGTCTACCACGGCCCCGATTATCTGCTTGATTTTACCCTTATTAGGCATAATTAAAAATATTATTTAGGTGTAGTTCCAAATTCGCCGCAAAGGTAAGGATTGGGAGGGTAAATTATGAATTCATAAAACCGAAATTCTAAAAAAGATCCGCCACTTGCAAATGGACTCCGGAGCCCTGTGTCTCAGGCCGAATTTGTCATTGCCCAGGCCCGGCTGATGGAATATTGAAGACTCTTGCAATGAATACCTAATTGATCAATTGAAGGGAAAAAAGCGGCAAAAAAATCTTCCTTTTCACCATATATTAAATAGCCGCCATCCCGCGTTGCAGATGGCAGATAAAGTGAGCCTGGTGAAATATTCTGGAAGGCTTGTGTTTTCAACAAATCAATGGAATTGCCAATAGGATTAATCTCATTTTTATGTTTACTTCGCAATACTTATTTCATTTGATTGGGGGCAAAAAACACACATAAATCAACGTTCACAAATCTGCGTTCATGAACATCGGCATAGAGGCACAGCGTTTATTCAGGCCAAAAAAGCACGGAATTGAAATTGTTGCACTGGAATTGATCAGGCACCTTCAGGAAATCGACAAAAAAAACCAGTATTTTGTTTTCGTAAAACCAGACCTGGATGATCAATGTATCAGGGAAACGGAGAATTTCAAGATCATAAAAATTCCAGGTTTTTCATACCCAAGCTGGGAGCAATGGAATCTTCCCAGGGCGATAGGCAAATACAGGCTGGATGTGCTGCACTGCACTGCCAATACGGCTCCTCTGCGCCCCGGAGTGAAAACGGTGATCACGCTCCATGATGTGATTTTTTTGGAATCGGTGAGTTTTAAAGGCACGGCCTACCAAAATATCGGTAACCTCTACCGCCGGTTTATTGTGCCAAAGGTGGCTAAGAAAAATTTCCTGGTAACCGTGTCAGAATTTGAAAGAAAAAATATAATGGACACTCTGGGAATACCGGCCAGTCAGATTGAAGTGGCGTACAATGCGGTGAACCCAATGTTCCGTGTAATTGATGATCCCGTTATCCTGAATGCCGCTAAATTAAAATACGGTCTGCCTGACCAATTCATTTTATTTTTTGCAAACCCGGCCCCCAAAAAAAATACCCCCAATGTGCTGGCAGCATTTGCACATTACTGCCGGAATTACGGGAACAGTACCGTGAAATTATTAGTGACAGACAGCAGCCTGCAATATATTCAGGGCTTGATCCAATCCCTTGAACTGAAGGATATCGCAGACAGAATACAGATCATTGACTATATAAATTACAACGATCTTCCGGCTGTGTATAACCTGGCCAGATTATTTCTCTACCCATCATTCCGCGAGAGTTTTGGCCTTCCCATATTGGAAGCGATGGCGAGTGGCACGCCAGTCATCAGCTCCAATACCTCGGCGATGCCGGAAATTGCGGGTAATGCCGCCTTATTAACTGATCCCCATAATGCCCGGGAAATTGGCGATACAATTGCGAGGCTCTTGCAAAATGATATCACCCGTCAGGCGCTTAGAGCCAATGGACTGGAAAATGTAAAAAGATTCAGTTGGAACAACACGGCCATAAAGATGCTTGGCATTTACCAGAAGCTGGCTAAAGAAAAGTAAATATTGACTGTTCAATTCAATATGCGGAAATCCTCATTTCAAAACATGGTTGAAAACGAGGGCGGCAGCCACCCCGCCGGCTATCGGCCCCAATACCGGAACCCAGGCGTAAGCCCAATCACTGTCTCTTTTTCCCTTGATGGGTAAGAAAGCATGCATGATGCGTGGACCCAGATCCCTGGCAGGATTTATAGCATAGCCTGTAGGCCCTCCAAGACTGAGTCCTATTCCTAATACCAGGAGAGCCACAGGCAAGGCATCCAGGGGACCCAGCTTCAAATCTGGTTTTGACATCAGCAACACTCCCAGAACCAACACAAATGTTCCAATCATTTCTGTTATCACATTATTCAGGGGGTTCCGGATTGCCGGCGCTGTACAAAACACTGCGAGTTTAGCATTGGGGTCTGAGGTCGAGTCAAAATGTTGCCTATAGCTGATCCAGACTAAAATTGCGCCTATCATGGCCCCGATAAATTGTGCTCCTATAAAAGCGGGCACCCTGGCCCATTCAAATGCTCCTTGCGCGGCAAGCCCAATGGTTACCGCCGGATTCAGATGTGCTCCACTGGCGGCAGCCGAAGCAAATACTCCTACGAATACCGCCATTCCCCAGCCGAAAGTAATAACGATCCAACCTCCGTCATGTCCCTTTGTTTTGTTGAGTACTACATTGGCCACTACGCCATCGCCCAGCAAAACGAGCAAAGCGGTGCCGGTTATTTCTGCCAGAAAAGGAGTCATGAGCAATCAGTTGATTAGATGATTTGAGAATAAGCGCAAAAATTAAGAATTAATCATCAGGATTTAAGCAATAAAGAAACTTAAATTTTTAAATATGCTTTGGAATAAAATCCGGGGCTGCCAAATCTGAAATCCCCATTCCTGTGGTTTCATTATCTAGGATCAGGAAGGTAATCACGGGCAAGCGCCTTGAATTCTTCCGTCTGACTGATTTCCCAGTCCTTATCCTTCTTCATTTCGCTGGCCATCATATGAGCTACTGCTGGCGCCACCTCTATAGCCGCTCTTGCATCCAGGAAAAGAAGGCGTATTCTCCTTGCCAATAAATCTTCAACTGTCATTGCCATTTCGTTTCTGATGGCCCATATCAATTCCCCCCAGGTATAGGGAAAATCGGGGTGAATCTTCTTTTTCCATTCGGGATTCTCCTGCCAGATTTTTTGAATTGAAACGGCGTCGGCTCCATAAAAATGCAGGTGATCCTCTGGGTTGGTGACTTCACACCAGCCATGGATATGAAGGGATTGAGTGATGCAATCTTTCCTCGGTAATCGCCCCACAAAAACCGCGTTATCCACCGCATCCTTTGCCATCTTTCTATAGGTGGTCCATTTTCCACCGGTGATTGTAACCAGTCCCGATGCAGAAACAATGATGGTATGGTCCCTCGGAGTGAGCGCGGTATTCTTTTGTCCTGATACCTTCACCAATGGCCGCAGACCGGCAAATACTGATCTTATATTTGGCCTGGTGATGCCAGTATTCAGATACCTGTTCAGGTGTTTCATTATGAATTCGATCTCTGCTTCCTGGGCCATGGGTTCTGCAGTAACTTCTGCAACGGGCGTGTCGGTAGTGCCTACGATCACTTTGCCATGCCAGGGCACTGCAAATAATACCCTTCCGTCATCCGTTTTAGGAATCATCATGGCATTATCGCCGGGAAAATATTTTTTGTCGATCACTACGTGTATGCCTTGTGAAGGAGCTACAATATGGTGCTGCTGGTCGTCATCCATCTGCAAAATATCATCGGTGAATACGCCGGTGGCATTGATCACCACGGCAGATCTCAATTCATATTCTTTCCGTGAAAGTAAATCTTCAGCGAGTACTCCCGTAATCTTTTTGTTTTCCTTTTGCAGGTCGAACACATCAAAATAATTCAGGACGCAGGCACCTTGTTCTGCCGCAGTCTGTGCCAGATTTATAGCCAGTCGCGAATCGTCAAATTGCCCATCGTGGTAAAGAACTCCTCCGCTCAGCCCCTTCCTGTCAGCGGCAGGCAATAATTCCATGGTCTTCTTCCTGGAAAGCATGCTGGTTTTTCCGAGGCTCAGCTTGCCCGACATGATATCATACAATTTTAGCCCGATACCATAATACCATTTTTCCCACCATTTATAGGAAGGCAGAACGAATGACTGGTTGCTGGTAAGATGTGGAGCATTTTGCAGGAGCAGGCCTCTTTCTTTCAGGGCTTCCAAAACCAGTTTGATATTTCCCTGCGCCAGATACCTGACGCCGCCATGCACCAATTTAGTGGACCGGCTTGAAGTTCCTTTGGCAAAATCGTATTGTTCAAGCAGGAGGGTCTTATAGCCTCTCGATGAAGCATCGACCGCCGCGCCGAGACCCGTGGCGCCTCCTCCTATAATAATTACGTCCCATTCTTTTTTTTCATCCAGCATTTTCAGCATCTCCAACCTGAGCATATTGCTTAGAAATTAAGTTTCAGATCTAAAATTTTTGTTTCGTGGATTTGATCGTCTCCGATTCCAGTTTCATTTTGGTTTTCACTCGGCAATCTTACTCTGCCCAGGCCTTCGCTGCTTTCACTGCGCGACGCCATCCCGCCGTAAATTCATCTCTCCTTTCTTCCGTCATGGAAGGTTCAAATACCCTGTCTATCTGCCACTGTCCTTGAATTTCATCTGTACTTTTCCAAAACCCTGTTGCAAGCCCGGCCAAATATGCAGCCCCTAAAGCAGTGGTTTCGATGATTCTGGGGCGCACTACGCGGGTATTCAGTATATCACTCTGGAATTGCATCAGCAGATTATTTGCAGTAGCCCCTCCATCAACCCTCAGTTCTTTTATGGCAATCCCCGAATCCGCTTCCATGGCCTTGAGTACATCCATTGTTTGATAGGCAATACTGTCGAGCGCTGCCCTTGCAATATGGGCCGCAGTGCTGCCCCTTGTGAGGCCTACAATAGTCCCTCTGGCGTGTTGATTCCAGTGAGGCGCGCCCAATCCGGCAAATGCAGGCACAAAATAAACGCCATCACTATGCTCCACTTTTTGGGAGAGCTGCTCAACCTCCGCGGATGAATGGATGATACCCAGGCCATCCCGGAGCCATTGCACTACGGCCCCACCAATGAAGACGCTTCCTTCCAACGCATATTGTGTGATACCGTTCACTTTCCAGGCAACGGTTGTAAGTAGATTATTATTTGAAGGAACGGCAGTTTCACCTGTATTCATGAGCATGAAACAACCAGTACCATAAGTATTTTTCACCATCCCGGGTTGTGTGCACATTTGCCCGAAAAGAGCCGCCTGCTGATCTCCCGCAATCCCCGCAATTGGTATATTATGAGAAGTAAGAATATTTTGAGTATGCCCGTACACTTCGCTGCTGCTCCTTACCTGAGGCAGCATATTCCCGGGTATATCGAAAATATTTTCGAGCGCTCCATCCCATTCCCTGCTGTGGATATTGAACAACATGGTGCGAGAGGCATTTGACAAATCGGTTGCATGCACCTGACCCCTGGTAAGATTCCACAACAACCAGGAATCAATCGTGCCAAAACAAAGCTCTCCTTTTATGGCTCTATCCCTTGCTCCATTCACATTGTCTAAAATCCAGCGGATCTTTGTGGCGGAGAAATAGGCATCCAATACCAAACCGGTTTTTTCCTGAATCAGTTGATCCTTGCCTTTGGCTCTGAGCTCGTCGCAAAAGGAGGCGGTCCTCCTGTCTTGCCATACAATTGCATTGTGAATGGGTTTACCGGTTGCGCGTTCCCAAACCACAGTAGTTTCTCTTTGATTAGTAATTCCAATTGCGGCAATATCCGAAGCGGTGAGTGCAGCCTTGCTGATGGCCTCCGCGGCTACACCCAGCTGAGTGCTCCAAATTTCATTTGGATCATGCTCCACCCATCCTGGCCGGGGAAATATTTGTTTGAATTCTTTTTGAGCAACTGCTTTTATGGAACCGCTATGATCGAAAACGATGGCACGGGAACTGGTGGTACCCTGGTCGAAGGCAAGAATGAACTGAGGCATGCAATGAATTTTAATTTTGAAGGTAAATCAATTTCCTTAACTCTATCTGCGCATTGGAATACCTTAAGTCCTGATTCAAATTGAATAAATCCCTAAATTGAAATTTATTCTTACAAAATATACCCGGAATTTTTGCACTCGGGATTTATGCCAGTCAGAAATCAATATATCTGCCCGCCAAACGGGATTATTTAATGAAATTTAAGTGCAATCGCTATAAAAAATCTGTAGATTGAAACGGTGAAAATTTCTAAGACCTAATTAATTACTTTTGCTATAGAACAGAGGAGCTATGGAAAAATTTATTGTTTCGGCAAGGAAATACAGGCCACATACTTTCGACACGGTAGTGGGGCAGTCGCATATAACTACTACGCTGAAAAATGCCATCCGGAATCATCAGCTGGCGCATGCATTTCTATTTTGCGGACCCAGGGGTGTTGGAAAAACCACCTGTGCCAGGATATTGGCCAAAACGATCAATTGTGAGAATATTCGGTCTGATGGGGAAGCCTGTAACCAATGTAAGTCCTGCAAATCATTCAATGAGGGCAGTTCTCTTAATATTCATGAACTGGACGCGGCCAGCAATAATTCGGTTGACGATATCAGAACATTGACGGAGCAGGTGCGCTTTTCACCACAGGCGGGGAAGTACAAAGTGTATATAATTGATGAGGTTCACATGCTCAGCTCTTCGGCCTTCAACGCATTCCTTAAGACCCTGGAAGAGCCCCCACCCTATGCGATATTCATACTAGCCACAACTGAAAAACACAAAATATTACCCACCATCCTGTCGCGGTGCCAGGTATTTGACTTTAAGCGGATCACCACCAATGATACTGTTGATCATTTGCGAGAGATTTGTGATAAAGAAGGGATCCGGGCAGACAAGGCCGCATTGCAGGTGATCGCTCAAAAGAGCGAAGGCTGTATGCGCGACGCATTGAGCATCATGGATAAGATCGTGAGTTTTACCAATGGAGAAATTACCTACGTCAATACTCTGGAACATCTCAACATCCTTGACGCGGATTATTATTTCAAATTATTTGAAGGGATGCTTCAGCAGGACCTGGGAGCAACCATGCTCTTGTTTGACGATATCAACAGGAAGGGATTTGAGGGCGATCTCGTACTCAATGGTCTCGCGGAATTTTTCCGCAACCTTTTGGTCAGCAAAGATGAAAAAGTGGTTGGATTGCTTGAAGTAGTGGAAGGCTTTGAGGAAAAATACACTAATACCGCAAAAAAGATCAGCCCTGCATTCCTGGTAAGTGCATTGAATGTGTTGAATGAAGCAGAGATAAATTATAAGGCAGCCAGAAATAAGAAACTGCATGTGGAATTGGCCCTGATCCGGCTCACCTACCTGCAACAGGCGATTGAACTGGTGAATGAAGGCAATCAGGTGGGTAAAAAAAAATTGGCTGAGACTGCAAAACCAGTTGCGTTCAGGAATATCGCTCCCATTGAAATCAAGTCCCCGCAGGCAGCTTCTTCCATGCCAGTTTCAGATTCAGCTTTGCAGAACGGCAAAAGTGGAATGGAGCAACCCACCCGCGGCAGCATGGATTCCTTGCCGAATGGCGCAGCGAAATCCATACAAGACAATGCCAGGTTGATAATCCAATCGAATGTGGTAGCCGAAAAGGAATCCGCCTATGGCCGGCAAAATATATTGCAGAATAAGGTGGAGGAGCCGGTAGCATCTGCCCAAACGCTCGGCGCTTTGGTGAAGATCAGGCAGCAGGTTCAAAAAAACAGGCAAACCTGTCATGAACCGTCAAAGAACCTAAGCATTGAAGAATTGGGGCAGGCATGGAATTCATATATAGAAAGACTGACCCAGCAAAATAACCATTCATCAGCGACTAATTTCAGACTGGCCCAATTAAAAGTAGTGGACTCCAATTCTTTTGAAATCATAACCGAAAGCAATATCCAGCAAAAATTCATTGAGCAGGAGCGAGGTGGCCTGGTAGAATTTCTTCAGGATCACTTCAATAACCGTTCCCTCAACTATCAAATCCTGGTGGTGGAACAGCCGGGGGATTTTGTTGCGGAAGACAGCCCATTGACCCAGAAAGAGCAATACCTCAGGATGATTGAAAAATATCCATTAGTGAAGGAATTGAAGGACCGTTTAAGGCTTGAACTGGATTATTAGAATCAGGGCCCTCATTCATAATAGGCTAAATCCGATGCCGATAAGGAATCTCCGGATTTCAATTCAAAGGCCGCCCCGGTCGCATTCCGGCAGATTCATCCTGACTCTGGTTCTATTTGGTCTTTTTGCCTTAATTTCGTCCTTCCAAAACTGAGAACATAAACTAAAATTCTTATAAAGTGGATGGCTGACGTCATCAGAATGCGACGAATGTGTGAGACCGTGACAGAAGGG
>CALFNL010000224.1 GCA_937902875.1 uncultured Bacteroidota bacterium
TGTAGTGGCGATGAATTTGGAAGGATGGCTCAGAGGCATCCACCATCACTGTTCCAAAAGATTTGTTCATGGCTACCTGGATGAATTCTTTTTCCGCTTCAATGGCAGACATTCAATGAGAACCCTCTGGCACAAGCTCATAGAGCAATACATGACGAAGCCACCCTACTTCTATAAGGCCCGTGCGGCCTAAATGGGTAATCCTGTAATTCATGATCATAATATTGATTTCGGTATGGCAATGTAGTCATGAATTTTATTAATGCAATTTCTGTTACTTATTATTATGAACAATTACTTATAGGTTTATTTCTGGGCGAAATTTCAATTTGGTTTATTGATAGAATCTGCTTTCAATTGCACTCACAAAAGTTACTCTCTCTCATTGAAGCAGGCTGGAGGATTATCAGCCGGGAAAATGTTATCAGGTGATTTTAGGAGTAGTCGTAAAAAAGAAACCGTTTCAAAGTTTACTTTAAAACGGTTGTCTTTTTCTAACGCGAACACTCATCCTTAATTATGAGGCCATCTTATAATCATTCGGTGGCGACTATTGCACTAATAGCTTTCCTTTCATTACCTGGTGAATGCTGCAATAGTAATCCGCGTTTTCTGTGGCAACCAGCGTCCAGGATTGACCGGTTAACAAGGGTGATGATGTCCAGGCCTTGCTCTTTTCTTCGGTTACATCGTGTTGAACGATATCACGGTTGATCCAGATTATCGTATCGCCTTTTTGTACCGTGAGCTCTGCTGGCTGAAATTGCATTTGCTTGATTTCAACGGTATAAACCTTATGCACGGGCGTATCGGTTCTGTTGCTACAACTGGCAAAAAAGAGCAGGGATATGAGCAGGTACAGATGGTTTCTCATGAGGGCCTTATAATTTTTCATTATTTGCTGAATTTCTTTTGCACCATTTCTGCGTGCATCAGGTGGGTCTTCAATGCCGGCACCACGTTCTGCAGCAATTCTTTCAATTCATTATTGTCGCTTTCGGGGATCAGGAGATCTTCTACGGCTGAAATCACGGCCTTATGATAGGCCACTTCGTTGTCTATATAAGCCTTGTTGAAGGCCGCGCCGGATTTTGAACGCAGCATTTTCTTTGTCTTCTCAGCATCTGCCTGCATTTTCTGTGTAACGGCATTGTCTTTGGGAGTGACGCCTAATTTAGTAACGAGGGCCACTGCCTGTGCAATCACGGCCTTGTGATCATTGGCCATGGTTTGAGCAAATTCAAGGATGTCGGCGTTTTTTGATTTCTCTTTTGCAATTTCGGCGTAATTAATGTCGATCTGGTTGGCTGCTACTGCAACGGAAGCGATCTCGGGATCCGAAAGATCAGGCTTTTGCTGCGAGAACGCGGGTGAAGGCATGACCATTGTGTACAAAATGGCAGCACCTGCCCATTTGACTAAGGGTTTAATACATTTCATTTTAATATGTTTTTTTGATTAACTGATTATTAGAGCAGGCAGGGAAGAAAAGGTTACAAAGAATCAAAGAAAAATTCCGGAACGGGTTTGATTTTGACAGAACCTGCTCCGGAATTTCTGGCTGTGCAAGGCGGGGAGCCTGCGGAATACTTTTAACGCTGCCGAAGGGATTTCATTTTCATTTCGCGAATTTGAATCTGACTGCAATGCCACCATAAAAATTTCGGGATGGCGACGGATTGTAGAATTGAGGGGCGCCGCCATAGGCAACGGCGTCTGCATTAAAGTTGATCAGGGAAGAATACCTTGCATCCAGGAGATTGTTCGCTCCGGCGGATATGTCAATTTCTATTCTGCTGATTTGCCGTTTGTAACCGAGCTTCGATGCCAATAGCGTGTAGGCCTGCTGGTAATATGTATTCGCATCATTGATGGGAGTTTTGCCGATATTATTCAGCGTAGCGTTAAAATAAAAGCCGGCCCTTGTTTCCAGGTCTACGCCTGCGTTGAGGGTATAGGGTGTGATGCCCGTGATCATTTTACCACTGAAGTCGCTTTTCACCGTGCTACCACTGCTCCAGTCGAAAGATTCTTTGGCAAAGGAAGAAAACCTATAGTGATTAAAAGTATAATTGATCCAGGGTTTCAGCAATTTGACTCCTGTGTTTGGATTGCTGATGCCCAGAAAGGATAGGCTCACCTCGAATCCTTTCTGACGCGTAGAGCCCGCATTGGTGAAAGATGTTGTGCCAAACTGGTTGACCCTGGGAACGAGGGCATCCGTCAGGTTCATCTGGTAGATTGTGGCATCGAAGTTGAACCTGTCATTCAAAATAGTTCCCCGCATTCCCAGTTCATAATTGACTCCTTTTTCCGCTTTGAGTTCTTTATTGAATGAGCCATCACCATTATTGGCTTCCCATGCAGTGGGCGGTGAAAAACCAAAACTGACACTGACATGAGCCGCCATGTTCTGATTGAGGGTCCTCACCAGGGCCAGCCGGGGAGAAACGGCGGATGGAAATTTAACGCTACCGGTATAATTTTCGTGAGTGGCACTTTGAGCCTGCAGGTCAGTAACATCGTAAGTAAGCTTATTGTAACTGGCGCCCAGGGTCAGGAGGAAGCCTGAAGGCAGATCAAACTCTCCCTGTGCAAACATGATATTCGAGCGTGCCACTACAATATCAGAGGTTTGTAAATTCCCCGTCTCGGGCCAGGTTCCGGGCTTATCGTTGATGATGTTGTAGGTATTACCTGCCTGGTATTGGTACTGCAATTCCATGCCCACGGTAAATCGGCTTTTTATGTTTCCTATCGTAGGCGTATAGGTGAACTTCGTTCTTCCTCCCATTCCCTGTGTGGATTCTTTGAGAAATCCATTGTACGATAGACTTTGCCCATAAGGATGATTGAGGCTTTGAAAGTTCCCATAGATGGCGGAATTATTGCTGAATTTATCGTTGAACCGGTACGCCTGGGAAGCGGCGAGCATTGTGAAATTGGATTTCTTTACGGAGGTTCTGTTGTCCCTTGAAAACGCAACGGCTTTTCGGGGCATATTGGCGGCCCAGGCGCTGTCAACGCTTCCCGAGATTCCGAAACTGCCCTCGGCGTGGTTGGCTAAGAAGGATATCGTCCTCTTGGGGCCGTCAAAAAACTGCGAAAAGATATTCAGCACCTGTTTATTGCTCCAGCCATTTTCGCGATAACCGCTGTATCGCTGGTTCACGTAATTGGCCACGAGGTTGAAATTGTTGGTACTGGTCTTGTAAGTAGTGTGGAGGCGTGAAAATCCGAATGAACCGGCGGTTGCTCCGGCCTGTATGAAACTCTCTCCAGACCTGGCCTTATCACTCTTGAAAATAAGAACCCCACCGTTGCCGGCCCCATAAATACTGCCCGCTGGGCCTTTTATGATTTCCATAGTGCCAATCAGGGATGGATCCATGTCAACCGCATGGGAGGCGGAGCCATCGGGCGAGGTAAGCGGAATGTCATTCCAGTATATCTTCACATTCCGGATGCCCCAGGGAGAACGAAGAAGACTACCGCGGATGGATAACCGATAATCGCCGGGCACAAAGGCTTCCATCTTAACACCGGCAACATTATTCATGGCGGCCATGATGTCCATATTATCGCCACGGTGGAGGTCCCTGCCAGACAGGAGGGAAATGGATCCCGCGATTTCCAGCAGCCGGCGGTTGTTTTCATACCCCGTAACCGTAACCGTATTGAGGCTCACATTTCCTGTATTCATTTCAATCTGCACGAATTTATCGGTCTGGCCTACCTGGTATTGCAGGGTTTCATAACCCACATACGATATGGTCAGCACCGACTCTGGAGCAGACAGCTTCATTTCAAATTCGCCCTTGTCATTGGTGAGCGCCGGCGTTTTGTTTCCAGATGCAAGGATACTCGCTCCTGGCAATGATTCGCCCGTTTGCAGGTCTGTTACCCTTCCCTTCACGATTTTTTGCGCGTCCACTATCATGCTTATAAATAGAAACAGTATTAATATTGAATATCTCATTTGTCAATTTTGAAAGTTTAGGCAATATCAGCCAGAGCCCTTACCAACCTCTGGTACAAATGCCTGGAGATGTTTTGCTACTTAAGAAGATAATTTCACCGTAGAATGGTGGCCTCAGGCTGCCGGTGGATGGAAGATTAATGCAGACCGGTCAATGGGTGATCCGATGGTATGGATGAAGTAATCCTTCTTAGTTTCTGCCAACTTCATGGGAAAAGTTGTGGGGTAGAATGACTTTGAAGAAATGATTTCTGATTTGGCGGCCATTTTCATTTCAGGGAACTGCTGCCTTTCCTTTTTTTCCTGTTCTTCGATTTTCTTCATCAGCAAACATTTCCCATTGCAATGCATTTGCGGCCTCATTTTATTAACACAGTTCTTCAGATAAGCCGTTTTGTTCATGTAATAGCCCAAATAAAAGAAGCCCTGGTCAAAGGTCTGTCCTGCGAGGATGAGTAGTAATATGGCTGTCGCGATTTTCCGCACCTGTTTGCAAAATTACCTTCAAAGAAAATCAAAGTCCAAAATATTTGTGTGAATGGTGATCAAACCGATGGCTGATTTTCGTCAACCCAGGCCGTGAAGATCTGTTTGCAATTAGATGAAAATTCTTCAAAAAGGTTACAGGCCGGCATACGCGCCGCCCGTAAATCCTCTGATTATAAGGTAGAAAGACATCTGATGAAAATAAAAGCCTCCGCCAGTCTTATTTTCATTATCTTCGCGCAACTTCTGATCTTCCTCCACCACATTTGATCATTATACTGTTGAATAGCAGTGCAGGTTTAGATTCGTAAGGCGGGTAAAGTGTCAGTAAAACGGACAGCCTTACCATATTATTCATCAAAAATTTAACTATTGTCATTCGAAAAATTGGGTCTCATTGAGCCCATCCTGAAATCAATTAAGCAAAAAGGATATCTAACCCCTACTTCCATACAGGAACAATCCATTCCGGTTATTCTTCAGGGTAAAGACGTATTTGGTATGGCCCAGACGGGCACCGGCAAAACGGCCGCATTTGCCATTCCCATTCTCCAGATCCTGCACCAACAAAAAAGGGATGCATCGCAAAAGAGATTGATCAAGGCCCTGGTATTGGTTCCCACCAGGGAACTGGCCGCGCAGGTAGACCAGAGTTTCACCGACTACGGTAAGTTTACCGGTCTGCAGCACCTGGTAGTATATGGAGGCGTTTCGCAACTACCTCAGGCCAATGCCCTCCGAAAAGGAATTGACATCCTGATAGCCACGCCCGGGCGTTTGCTCGACCTGGTGAATCAACACCTGATCAACCTGCTACGGGTGGAAATGCTGTTGTTGGATGAAGCCGATCACATGCTTGACATGGGATTCATACATGATGTCAAAA
>CALFNL010000225.1 GCA_937902875.1 uncultured Bacteroidota bacterium
GGGATTCGAACCCTCGACCCTTAGCTTGGGAAGCTAATGCTCTGCCAACTGAGCTACTGCCGCATTATTATTATTCCTATCAGGATGTTCCCAATGAAACAGCGAATTTCCTGGCTATCCAACTTTCTTTCAATGGAATCAGCCATTGATCCTGGAATTCCTTTTTTGTCTGAACCGTATTATTGAAATATAAACTTTCCTGCTTCAACCGGCCGTTTTCCAGATTCTGCTTCAATTGATCCAATGGAATCACCGTTACGCTTTCATTGATGATGAATGCCAGGCTCTGACGGTCAAGTAAATGCGCGTGAAAGCGCTGCTCAATATCTTTTATGAGCCTGAACATACTATCCGTGCTGCAACCGCTTACCCCCGTCTGCTTTTCATCAGCCATCAACATGATCCACCGGTCAAAAAACAATTCTCCAAATCCCTTCACATTCATGCCATGGGCCTTCCATTGCGGTATAAAACGATGGAGCGCCTCACTCAATTCCAAAGCTTCTTTCGAATTGAATTGCCGGTTGCTTTGATAGATCCACACTCTGGAATCATCATCAAAATCTGCCGGTATTTTCTGCCGATACTTGAAGTAATTCATTTTGCAAAAATACGAATCAAATGAATCCGGGAAATAACTTCTACATGCTATTGGCAGGTATCCTGTCTTTCTTCCTTTCAATCTCTACCAGGCTGGCATTCTTCATCCCATTCTTATCATATTTACCCTTCATAAGGGCCTGTAAATCCGATTCTGAAAAATTTATCAGCCACTCCGTATCATAATCATCCAGGAATATATCACTGAGGTTCCAGGCGCTCATCTTGCCGCGATAAAGCGCAATGCCGCCTTGTCCGGTTCGGGCTACTTTGAAATACCTGACCGTTCTGTTGCCTTCTGGGTTCAAATACCTTATCTTATAAATATCCCCGATTTCCGGTTGGTTGATCAATTTCCTGATTCCTTCCACTCTTTCACTGCTAACGCTTCGCAGGTATAGATACAAAAAAACGCCGATTCCCAGGATCAGCAATATGGCTCTTTTCCCGTAGCTCATAGAATCTCAATTTTATGAAAATGCCATATCATGGTTCATATAAAATGCATGGAAAATATGATTGATGAATCCTTAGTGCAATTGATCAGGCCATAGACGCGGCAACCAGTTCAGCAATATCCAGCACCTGCACCTGGTCTTCTTTTTCATGATTCTTGACCCCGTCGGTGAGCATGGTATTGCAGAAAGGACATGCGGAAGCTATCACGGAAGATCCGGTTTCAATGGCCTCGCCTGTTCTCTCCCAATTGATCCTGGTATCTCCTTTTTCTTCTTCCTTGAACATTTGTGCGCCACCCGCACCGCAGCACATTCCCTTGCTGCCGCAACGCTTCATTTCCACTAATTCTGCATCGAGCGCTTCCAGCACTTTGCGGGGCGCTTCATAAATATTATTTCCCCTTCCCAGGTAACAACTGTCATGATATGTGATCCGTCTTCCTTTGAAAGCGCCTCCTTCTTTCATTTTGATTTTCCCTTCATCAATCAGATGCTGCAAAAATACCGTGTGGTGTATCACTTCGTAATCCCCACCCAATGAGGGATATTCGTTTTTCAGAATATTGAAACAATGAGGACATGCCGTTACGATTTTCCTGATCTTGTATTGATTGAGCACCTGAATATTCTGGTAGGCCATCATTTGAAACAGGAATTCATTTCCGGCTCTTCTCACAGGGTCACCTGTACACATCTCTTCCTTGCCCAGGATGGCATATTTTATTCCGATTTTATTGAGAATTGTGGCGAATGCCATGCTGATTTTTTGGGCTCTTTGATCAAAACTGCCTGCGCATCCAACCCAGAATAGGATCTCGGGACTTTCACCCCTGATTGCCATTTCAGACATTAAAGGAACATGCATGAATTTTGATTTAAATTCAAATCTAAGCGAAAATCGGCATTGTAGCTTAAAAGGCAATTCCAATAATTTTATGTTCATTTCTTAATTCAATAGCGTTATTTTTATGCGGGAATCATGAAGCACGAGCTTTCGCAGATAAAACCAGGTATTCTAATTAATATTGATTCGCTTGAAAATATGGATTGAACGATTGTGGCATTGGGAACGCTGGCCATTCAAATTATTGTATTTCCCTCTTTCATTTGTCTGGCTCTGGTATTGCATTCGCAGCCGGTCACTTTGGTTTTTCAGTACATCTAATCCCACCATCACCTTTGGTGGATTTGAAGGTGAGTGCAAACGCGAGATGTATGAACAGCTCCCGGATGACTTATATCCTGCTACCTGCTATATTTCACCTGATGATTCTTTTGAAATAATACGCGAGAAAGTGCACCGGTCGGGCATCGGCTACCCATTGGTAGTGAAACCAGACGTGGGTATGAAGGGCCTTCTGTTTCGCAAGATTGGAAGCCCGGGTGAATTGAAATCCTACCACTCGGCCATGCAGGTTGATTACCTGGCTCAGGAAATGATCAGCCTCCCCATAGAAGTAAGCGTATTCTATTACAGGTTTCCCAATCAGCACAAGGGTGTGATCACGGGATTCATCAAAAAAGAATATCTCGAAGTGACCGGCGATGGCCATTCCAGCTTACTGGAATTGATAGAAAATCATCGTAGGGCCAAGTTTCGTATGGAGGAACTCAGGCAAAGACACCAGAATTGCCTGCATGAGATCATTCCAAACGGTAAAATATTTGTCCTGTCTTATGCAGGTAACCATAACCGTGGCGCCAGATTTATTGATCTTGGTCACCAGATAGACGAAAGGCTCCATGGCGTATTTGATACCATCAGTCATAAGGCAAGGCATTTTTACTATGGTCGCTATGATATTAAGTGCAATTCACTCGACGAGCTGAAACAGGGTAAGAATTTCTATATTCTGGAATTCAATGGTTGCGGTGCAGAGCCTAACCACATTTATGATTGCGATATGTCACTTTGGGAGGCATACCGGGAGATCCTGTTCCATTGGAAAGTACTGTTTCGGATCAGCCGGTATAACCACCGAAACGGAGCGCCCTATTGGTCCTTCGGCAGGGGATTTATTTTCCTTTGGCAGGCCAGGCGCTATTTCAAATGGATCGAACAATTGGATACCGGCTTCTGAGTTTCCCTGTTTGGCAATCCCTGCCCAGGATGGCTGCAATTACCAGTCTCAATCGCCCGCTTACCTAATCATCAATTCTTTGGAGAGTTGTTAAAATATTCTGAAACTACAATAGTGTCGCTTAGACGACAGGCTTTCGGAAAGCATGACTCTATCTTTGTTTCATTGCAAACCTAAATTCCTATTATAAGTCAGCTTATAAGTCAACGTGGGTAATCCAAAACAGCATTCAATGAATTTAAAATACATTTTGATCTGGGTTTTAAGAATCGTGGCTGCATTGATCATGCTGCAAACACTCTATTTTAAATTTACGGCACATCCCCAGTCGGTGCACCTCTTTACAATCCTGGGCATGGAACCCTGGGGCAGAATCGGTACCGGAGTGCTGGAATTGATTGCATCCATCTTGATTCTATTTCCCAAAACAACAGGCTTTGGCGCCGCTCTGGGGCTCAGCCTGATGAGCGGGGCCATTTATTTTCATCTAACCAGGCTCCATATTGTATTTGATGGAGACGCCGGCCTGTTCATATATGCGGCGATCACATTTCTGTGCTGCCTGATCCTGCTGGTGATCTTTCGCTCTCAAATTCTGGATATGTTCCGGCCCAAAACAACCGGCAGCTAAACTATTTGCAGCATGCTTACACACAAAATAAACCGTTCAACCAATTTGTGCATGTGAATGAATTGAAAGGGGATCACTTAATCAATATTTTAACAAAACAGAAGATATATTTGGGCACTGGAACTGTCAAAAAAGAAAAAGAAATGAGGCAAATCTTATTGGCTGTGGTCGCTATTTTATTTCAAACCGCTTTAATGGCGCAGAATTATGTTCCGGCAGACAGCATTTCTCAGGTGAATTTCAAGATTAAGAACTTTGGCATTAATGTAGGAGGGTCATTCAGGGGATTGCAGGGCACAATCCTCTTCGATCCGTCCAATCTGGCTACCTCAAGGTTTGAAGTGCAGGTAGATGCGGCCTCGGTAAATACCGGAATTGATATGCGTGATGAACACCTTCGCAGGGAAGAGTATTTCGACGTGAAGAATTATCCGCACATAAAATTCATTTCAACCCGTATTACGCCCAGCACAAAATCCGGCTGGCTATTTATTTTCGGGAATCTGACCCTGAAGAATGTAACCAGGGAAATTTCCTTCCCTTTCAAAGCGAATAGAATAGGCGAAGACTATGTGTTTGAAGGAGAATTTAAATTGAACCGTAGGGATTTTGGAGTAGGCGGGGGCAGCATGGTCATGGGAGACAATGTGACCATTTCCATGGCAGTGCATGCTAAAAAACAATAACAGAAGAAAAAATTTCCAATCATAGATTATGATTCCAATTGTATTAATCCAACTTGTACACGAAAGGTTTGTTCAATTGTGGGATTCCCTTCGCCAACTGAATGCCAGCGAATATTCCAGACCCTGCAGAAATCTGTCTGGAGGCACCATCGGTCAACATGTTCGCCATATCATTGAATTATTTCATTGCCTCGAGGCAGGTTATGAAAGCGGTATTTTGAATTATGAGAACAGAAAAAGGGAGCGCATAACGGAATTGGATAAGGATTATTCCATCTCCTTGCTTGAGGGCATATACGAGCGCTTGCGGAAGCCCAACCGGGTATTGCTATTGCAGGTTTCCGGTAACGGTCAGCCGCAGGAATTGATCAGCATCGATACCAATTATTATCGGGAAATAGTTTATAACCTTGAGCATACCATACACCATATGGCTCTCATAAAAGTGGGCATCTGCGAAGTTTCAGGCCTTGAATTATCTCCGGACTATGGCGTGGCCGGTTCCACCATCAAGTATCGCAGCACATGTGCACAGTAAGTTTTATTCCTGTAAAAAATTCCATCTATATCTGTTCGAGCCGGCAAGAAAATCGTTTTCGAACCAATGCAAGGACTCCCCATATTTACAAGATGGCTACTGGCAAAATCCTGATGCCACGTGATGAGCAGGCCGGAGGCACCTGGATCGCCTTGCATGAAAACGGAAATGCGGTTGTTTTCCTGAACGGCGCTCACAACAAACATCAATCAAATCCTCCATACCGCAGGAGCAGGGGATTTGTCCTGCTCGAGATCCTCGATAGCATTCACCCTAACCGACATTTTGCGGAAATGGATTTGAATCGCATTGAACCCTTCACGGCAATCATCTGGGAAAATTACAGGCTATTCGAATGCCTTTGGGATGGAGAAAAAAAATATTCAATCCCATTGCATAATCGTATTGGTCATCTCTGGTCTTCCTCCACCCTTTATGACGAACAGGCAATTAAATCGCGCAAAGAAAAATTTTCGAACTGGTTGAGTTCAGGGCCAAAAATTTCGCTGGAATCTATTTCGGATTTTCATCAAAACATGGGCGGAGCTGACATACCAAACAACCCTGCGGCGGATGGTAGAAATCTCATATTGACAGTCAGTTTCACCGGAATTGAATTAAAGAGTAATTATGGTCGGATGAAGCATCTTGATCTTCGATACCTGCATTCCGGCGAAGAAAGCCTTTCCTTCACCAGGGCTCTTATAGCAAAAGAATGAACTGGCTTAACCGAATCATATACAGGCCATTTTTTGTAAGGCTCATGCATTGGGAATACTGGCCATTCAATGCCGTATATATATGGCTCTATCCCGTTTGGCTTTACTATTGCCTTCGGGCCCGCTCTCTTTTTTTCTTCAGTGCCTCCAATCCTGGCTTCGAAAACGGAGGTTTCCTGATGGAATCCAAGAAAAAGATTTATGATTCTATGCCCCGGGACCTTTATCCAAAAACCATTCTGGCCCTTCCAACGGATTCTGACGAAGAAATTATTGCCAAAGTGAAAGCAGAAGAAATTTCATTTCCGCTGATCGCCAAACCCGATATCGGCGGAAGGGGTAGGGGTGTGAAAAAGATTGATTGTGCTTCGGATCTAATCGATTATTTGCGGAAATTCCCTTTTGCAATGCTGGTGCAGGAATGGGTGGACTATCACCAGGAAATTGGGATTTTTTACTACCGTTACCCTGGTCAGCCTCAGGGCAGGATTTCAGGCATTGTGGGAAAGAAATTTCTATTATTGAAAGGCGACGGTATATCAACCATGGAAGGCCTGCTAAAAAAGAATAAGCGATACATTCTTCAATTGCCTGCCCTGCAGGAATCCATGCAGGGCCAGTTGCAGGAAATTCTCAGGGTCAATGAAGAAAGAATATTGGTGCCATATGGCAACCACGCCAGGGGAGCGCTTTTTCTTGACAATAGCGCATGGATTGATGAGGAACTTGAAAAGACCATCGATATAATATGCCAGCGGGTGCCTGGCTATTATTTCGGCCGGCTCGATATCCGATATGAATCATTGGAATTATTGAAAGAAGGCAAATGTTTTTCGGTGATTGAAATAAACGGAGCGGGCAGCGAACCAACTCATATGTATTCACAAGGGCACTCTCTTTTCTTTGCCTGGAAAGAGATTCTACGTCATTGGAACATACTTTGCAAGATCAGCAGGATGAATCATGCTCTCGGAACTCCTTATATGTGCAGGGCAGAGGGAATGAAGATGTTCAGGGCCTATAAAGAATATAACCGGCTTTTCGGGTTCATAAAATAAATCTGAACTATTTTATGCGGGATAATGAATTATGCATCCTGATTGGGATATTCGCATTAGGAAAGGAGCCATGAAATTATTCCGCATATTCTTTACCGGTATATTGATCAGCTTCCTGGGCACACTGCCCCTGGGCACCCTCAATGTGGCCGCCATGCAGATTTCCGTTACAGACGGCGTTCGCCCTGCAATCTATTTTTCATTGGGATGTTTGCTTGTGGAAATAGTTTATGTTAGGCTATCCCTGGTAGCCATGGACTGGATCAGGAAACAAAAAGCGATATTCCGGTGGCTGGAGTGGATAACCCTGTTGATCATTGTCGCATTGGCCGTTTCCAGTTTTATTGCGGCTACAAGTAAACATCCCAGGGGAAATGTGATCTTGTCCAATACCCTGCCGCGCTTTTGGCTGGGAGTTACCATGAGTGCCATCAATCCCGTTCAAATACCTTTTTGGTTTGGATGGAGTACTATTTTATATGCCAAAAATGTTCTGAAACCGAGAATGGATAATTACAATTCCTATATCGGCGGCATCGGTATTGGCACTTTTATCGGGAATGCCATATTCATATTCGGGGGCCAGCTTTTGGTTGACAAATTGAATACAAACCAACGGATTCTTCACTGGGTAATTGGCATTATCTTCAGCATTACCGCTTTGATACAATTGTGGAGGATGATGAAACATAAGGATGCGGTACAGAAGCTTTGAAATCAGCGGGCTTTAAAAAAGTGGATTACAGCATCTGAGAATTCCCTTGTTTTTGAAGCGCCGCCGTGGTCTCCGGGCACAGTTGCATGAGCGGCGCCGGGAATGAGCGCCGTCAATTCCCTGGATGAACCATTGTCGGAATCCTGGTCTCCACTGATTACCAAAACTGGTTTGCTCACCCTGCTCAGTTCCTGCTTGCTGGTTGCAGGTTGAGATTTTTGCAGATAGGCGAGTGCCAGTTGATCGAGTCCCGAGTCTTTTACATATTTCACCATACTGGCCAGTTCCGGCACATCTTCGCCTATCAGGGCGCGATAGAACATCTTTCTCCTTGGCCAGGCCGTATCTGTGAAGTCGGCTCCCATTCCGCCTAACACGGCTGCCCTGACTCTTGGATCCAACACTAATAATCTGGAGGCAATTATGGATCCGCGCGAATAGCCCACAATGAAATATTGTTTTATCCCCAGTGAACTTACCAGGCCCATGATATCTTTGGCCTCGGCGTCTTTCTCGTAGGATTCCGGTTGGTGGGGTTTATCAGACAAGCCATTGCCGCGCATGTCTAATATGATCACTTTGAAGCCCTCTGTACTAAGTTGATCATATAATTCAGTTCTCTTCCAGGAATCACCATTCACTATAAAGCCATGTATCAACATCACCGGACTTCCATTGCCCTTCACTTCATAATGGATTCTTGTTCCATCAAAGGATGTATAATAACCGGCGCTGCTGTCTTTTTGAGCAATGGCTGAAAAGTTCAGGAGCCATAGGAGGGAACCTATTCCCCAATAAGAAAGACCTGGATTCATGACAAATATTTAGAAAGATTAATCTACAATAAAGAGCCTGCAACCCGGCACTGAATAAGTTCTGTGCATTTCTCCCTCACCCAGAACAATGGTCATATTCTTTCTCACCAGGTAAGATTTACCTCCTTCCAATTCAATTTCCAATTCACCTTCCATGCATAACATAACATGACCCTTCTTACACCAATGGTCGGCCTTGTATCCGGGAGAATATTCCACCATTCGAATTCTGATGTCGCCCACACGAAAGGCCTGTAAGGTTGCATATCCTTCCTCACCCGCAAAAGCCTCTTTTGGAATAGAGGGCCAGTCAATCGAATGAATGAGAAAGGTTCCAAGATTCATAACCGCATAATTATCTCTCTTAACGGGTTTACTGCTCTCTTGCCCATTGGTCCCGATCGTCTGGGCTGAATTTCCAGGGTGCAAAATTATTCTCAACATTGCTGAACATGCTATTCCACTCGGGAGGAGCGCTGCTTTCCTCCATGATCAGCGTCCGCCTCAGTTCCAGGATGATCTCAAGCGGACTGATGCTGACAGGGCATTCTTCCACGCAGGCATTACAGGTGGTGCAGGCCCTCAGTTCTTCCACTGAAATGTAATCGTGTAGCAGGGTTCTGCCATCATCTTTGAAATTGCCATTGGCGTCGATATTTCTTCCTACCTCTTCAAGCCTGTCTCTCGTATCCATCACGATCTTGCGGGGCGATAATCGCTTACCCGTGATAGTGGCAGGGCAGGCGGCGCTGCACCTTCCGCATTCCGTGCAGGAATACGCATCCAGCAAATTCCGCCAGCTCAGGTCGAATACATCCTTTGCTCCAAACCTTGCAGGTTCAGGGCTCCCTGAAGGAGCCAGCTCGGGCCGCATGGCATACAGAACTTCATTTTGAACGGCAGGCATATTCTTCATTTCTCCCTTGGGCCATGGCCTGGCATAATAGGAATTGGGAAAAGCCAGAATGATATGCAGGTGCTTTGAATAAGGGAGATAATTCAAGAATGCCAATATTCCCACTATATGCAACCACCAGCAACTCCGTTCCAATACGGCGAGCTTAGCGTTGCTGATATCCCCAAACAAGCCGGCCAGGTTGCCGGAAACCAGAAAGTTGCCCGTGATATGATCGCCGTAAATGCCGAATTGCCTCTGCTGCAGGCTGATATCTGCCGAATTCATAGTGAGAAATAGCATCATCAGCAGGATCTCGGTAATCAGGATATAATTAGCATCACTGCGGGGCCATCCGTTCAGATCACGGCTCATAAATCTCCTTATTTTGAGAACATTCCTCCTGATCAGAAAAATCAGGCATCCCGTTAATACCAATACAGCGAGTACCTCAAATGCATTTATCAGGCCGATATACAATCCGTCCAGAGCCCTGGCAAAAAGCCTGTGTGTTCCAAGGATCCCGTCCAGAATGATCTCCAGCACTTCGATATTGATGATGATGAAACCGGCATATACAAAGAAATGCAATATGGCCACCAGGGGATTCCGAAACATCTTTTTTTGCCCGAATGCGAGCAATAACACATTCCTCCATCGCTGGCCCTTATGGTCGCTAAAGTCTTCTTTTTTACCCAGCAAAATATTCCTGCGGATGGCTACGGCCTTTTTTGAAAACAGAACTATGGCGGCAATAACAATACAAATAAAAAGAACCTGGGAAATGATATGCATGGCCTTTTTGTTATAGCACTAAGATAAGGTGATTATGATGAATTGTTTTATTCATTCATACAACTTAGTTTTGACTTGCAAATCTGAAAGATGAAGAATTTTATTCTCACGGCCAGCCTGGCTGAAAAAAAGTTGCAGCGAATGGCCTATGAAATTGCCGAACGAAATGTGGGGGAGCCCCGCCTCATACTTGCAGGAATAAAGGAGAATGGCGTTGTTATAGCAAACCAGCTCAGGATCATGCTCGGTCAAATTTACAAGGGCATCATAGAAGTGATTGAAATCGGCCTTGAAAAAAGAAATCCAAATGAAATCAAACTGAGTAAGGAAAAAAACCTGGACCATGCGGTGGTCATCCTGATAGACGATGTTGCCAATAGTGGTAAGACAATGGCCTATTCCCTGAAACCATTCCTGAATCATCATCCCAAAAAAATTCAGACACTTGCTTTGGTAGACAGGGCACACAAAGATTTCCCGGTTCACATGGACTACGTGGGCCTTTCACTTTCCACAACTTTACAGGAGCATATTTTCGTGGAAGTTGAAGCGGGTAGAGTAAGCGGAGCCTGGCTCGAATAGGCTCAACATTATTCCTGGGATCGCTGAGAGAACTTCAATTATTTTTCAATCATGATAATCCAACTTTTGTTCAGGATCTTACTCATTTCATTTTTGATTTCATCTGGTAGGAATGATTCGGCCGCCCAACCTGCAAAAGATTTCAGCCTG
>CALFNL010000226.1 GCA_937902875.1 uncultured Bacteroidota bacterium
CAAAAGAACAATTGATAAGGATTGTGATGTATGGACTAAAAGTACCTATCGTGGTCAATGACGATGAATATTATAATCCCATGCCCGCGCATACTTATATGACAGACGAACAGATATCGGATGTGCTGACTTATGTGCGTAATAGTTTCGGAAACAGGGCTAGTGCTGTTTCCCCAGCCGAAGTGAAAAGGGTGAGGGCAAAGGGGAATAAATAAATGCGAGCAGAACCACTAACCGGGGCAAGGAATTCCAATGCCATGCATGGGCCAAATTTAAAATGATGAAGCGAATTCTTTTTATTGACCGCGATGGAACTCTTATTAATGAGGCGCCTCCTACCTATCAATTAGATTCATTCGACAAACTTTGTTTCTATCCACACATGTTTGAATACATGGGAAAGATTGCGAGGGAATTGGATTATGAACTGGTGATGGTAACAAACCAGGATGGTCTCGGCACCGCATCATTTCCTGAAGAAAACTTTTGGCCCTTTCAGAATTTTGTCATGAAAAGCCTGGAAGGTGAGGGGATAGAATTCAGCGCGGTCCATATTGACAGGACTTTTCCCGAAGAAAATGCTCCAACCAGGAAGCCGGGTACCGGTATGCTTGCAGCTTATCTCAACAATCCGGGTTACAACATCGAAAATTCCTACGTGATCGGGGACCGGATCACCGATATGCTATTGGCCCGAAACCTGGGCTGCAAAGGCATCTGGCTGAATAACGACCCTGAACTTGGGGCTGCTGAAATTTCAGACAAAATAAAATCTCTGCAGGAAGACGAAACTATTGCATTGAAGGCTGGTGAATGGGCCAGGATCTATGAATTTTTGAAATTAGGATTGCGGAAGGTAAGACTGGAACGCAAGACCAATGAGACGGACATCAGGATCGAACTGAACGTAGATGGAAATGGGAAGTCTCAAATTTCGACCGGTTTGGGATTTTTCGATCATATGCTGGAACAGATCGCGCGTCATGGGAGGATGGACCTTTCCATTTTGAGTAAGGGAGACCTCCACGTGGATGAACATCATACCATCGAAGACACAGGAATTGCTTTGGGAGAGGCTATTGCCATGGCACTTATTGATAAACGTGGGTTGGAGCGTTATGGCTTTGCGCTGCCGATGGATGACGCAGACGCAAAAGTGCTGATAGATTTCGGTGGCCGGGGCTGGATTGTATGGAATGCGGAGTTCAAAAGGGAGAAAGTGGGCGAAGTACCCACGGAAATGTTCTTTCATTTCTTCAAGTCATTCAGCGACGCGGCCAAATGCAACCTCAATATAGAAGCGAGGGGCGACAATGAACATCATAAGATTGAAGCAATATTCAAGGCATTTGCCAGGGCCATACGAATGGCTGTGAGGCGTGACCCCATGAGCAATTATTTGCCCAGCACCAAGGGCGTACTATAAAAGAGCATCTTTGTGAATGATCCATTTTAGCCAGTCTGGAATCTCCATGATTTGGCCCGGAAGCTTTTTGGATTTCACCGATGATGATTAGAGAAATCCCCTGATCCCAAGAAACCTGCGAGTATGCCTTACTGTTGGCTTTATTTCCTAATTCATGAATCTTAGCAGCACCTGGTAGCCAAAATCCCAGTCCCCCAGATTGCTGGCAGAATTGATATGCCCCAAGGCACCTGCATTAACCAATTCACTCCCCCAGGCCGTGGCAAATTGTTTGGCTCTCTGCATGCTCACAAATGCGTCATCGGTACTGGCAATTATGATCGATGGAAAAGACAGGCTCGACAAAGGCATGGGTTTGAATCCAGTTGTACCGGGAGGGTAGGAGGGCGCTTCTGTATCGCTGGGGCCCACCAACAAAGCGCCTCTGATCGCGCGGCCATATTTCGCGGCCCAATGAACTACCGTGCTGCAAGCCAGGCTATGCGCCACAAGCAATACCTGCTGCATGGGATATTTTTGAATGGTCTCATCTATGGTGCGGATCCAGTCTGCACACAGGGGACGATCCCAGTCTTTTTGCTCAATCCGCGTAAACCCATAGCGTTTTTCCCAATGGGTCTGCCAATGTTCCGGACCTGAATTATTAAGTCCGGGGAGTGTAAAAATAATAGAAGGGGAATGCATGACATTTCTTTTTGAAAAATTTTTCTGCTTCATACCCGGAAAAAAATTCTCTTCCTGTACAGGTAATAGCAGAGACTCCATTCCAATGTAAAAATGCATAGGGAGCTAATGATCAGGCTCAGAGCTTCCGGTGTACTGATCATAGACATCAGGCCATTGGATACCTGTGCCACATAATGGTTGAACCATCGGCTGCCCACAATTTCAAAGAACAGATAAATGAATATCGAGTTCATGCCGACGATGGTGAAAAATTTCAGGTATTTCTTATGAGTGAGGATATCAATCCACCAATAGCATAATGCAAGGCCAATGAGGCACCATCCCAGGGAGGCCAGTGTAAAGGAACTTGTGGCAATTCGTTTGATGATGGGTGTTATATTCAACCAATCCAGCCCGAATCCCAGCAGGAGGCAAATCCCGGCCCAGAGCAACAGGGTCCTGATTTTATGGGAATGACCCAGCAATAATTTACCTGCCAGCGCTCCGGCAATTGTATGTACGGCCGTAGGAATGCAGTTGATGGCAACCCATCCGTCGTGATTGATCTTATTCATGAGGAGGAGGTCCACATAATTTCCAAAATTATGCTGGTCGGTGAATGGCTGATCAAAACCTGCGACATTGGTAAACCGGTACAAAATTTCGGTCAGGAGCAGGAGTCCGATGCAGAAAAATATTTGTTTTGTTGGGCTCCATCGGAATATCAAAAAGGCCACCAGGGTAGTGAAAGACAATTGTGTCAGCACATCCCAAAGTTCAAAAGACAATCCATGTGGTCTTACCGCATAATCCAGCACGCCCCAGAAAAAAAGCCATCCACATCGTTTCAGGGTTTTTTTGAAAGATGCAGACCAGGGAACTCCCTTTTGTTCCTGTTTATGGAGAGAGAGCGCCATGGCGGTTCCGGCCATGAACATGAAGCCCGGCTGGATGAGGTCCCAGAACCTCAGTCCATTCCAGGGATGGTGAAAGAATTGCTGAAAGAAGCCATGCATAACGGTGCCATCGGTCACGTCAAAAAGGTGTTCATATAGGCCCGTGCTCTCCAGAGCGAGCAAGACCATTATGAAACCACGCATGAAATCAAGAGATAAAAGACGCTGTTGGATGAAATTCGAGGGGGTATTTGCAGTCATAAATAGAATCTTACAGAAAAAGTAAACCAAAAATTGGTTTTTTTCAAAAAAGAGCTCATATTTGTACGGCAATGAAAAAAATTCTTATCAACAATCATTGGTGGTGGCATACAAACTCTCTACGGGGCTTGTAACGCTGCTATTGTGTTTGTTATATAAACATATTCTGGCCCCGGTTATATCCGGGGCTTTTTTATTGATCCAAACCCGGGCGGGAACGAAAATTCAGAAATACTATTGAAATGAAAAAAATTGTCATAAATACAAGGTATAAGAAGCTCTTATCGGATGTTTTTACACCTGTGGGAATTTACCTGAGGTTAAGAGATCGTTTCAGGGATACCATTCTGCTGGAGAGCGCGGACTATCATTCGGCTGAAAACAGTTTTTCATTCATTGGTATCCATGCCATAGCCGGAATGGAAATTTCTGACTACCGGTCGGTGGAATTTAAGTTACCAGGGCAAAAACCAGAACGCGTGCCCGTGAAGAATGCGTGGGAAGTGCCAGCCATGCTATGGGATTTCATGCAAAAATTCGATCAGCAGCCGGCGGATGACAAGATCGTGAGCAGCGTTCAGGGCCTCTATGGATATAGCACCTTTGACGCGGTTCAGTTTTTTGACACGATAAGGCTGAAATCCTCCTCCGCTGATGGCCATCCCGCAACGGCCAGCCATGTGCCCATTCCACTGATGCGTTACCGCCTGTATCAATACGTTATAGCCATCAATCATTTTAAGGATGAGATGTATCTCTGCGAAAATGAAATAGCCGGACTGGAAAGCGAATTGCAGATGGTGGAATCCCTGATCAGGAATAAAGACGTCCCCAGCTTCCCTTTTCGAAGCAGGGGTGATGAACGCAGCAATATGACTGATGAGGAATATATGGGCATGGTGGAAAAGGGAATAGAGAGTTGTTTCAGGGGAGATGTATTCCAGATTGTCTTGAGCCGCAGATTTGAGCAGGGATTCGCGGGCGACGAATTCAATGTGTACCGCGCCTTGCGCAATATCAACCCGTCTCCATACCTTTTTTATTTTGATTATGGCGATTACAAACTGATTGGATCTTCGCCAGAAAGTCAGCTCATCATTCAAAATGGCAGGGCGATAGTACATCCCATAGCAGGCACTTTCAAGCGCTCGGGCAATGACCAGTTGGATCAGGAGATGGCTGCTAAACTCCTTAAAGACGCGAAGGAGAATGCCGAACATGTAATGCTGGTTGACCTCGCACGTAATGACCTGAGTCGTTTGTGTGAAGATGTAACGGTGACCCATTACCGTGAGGTGCAATATTATTCTCATGTAATTCACCTGGTGAGTGAAGTCACCGGAAAGGTTAAGCCCGGAACTAATCCTTTTGCGTTGCTGGCCGCCAGCTTCCCCGCAGGAACCCTGAGCGGAGCACCAAAGTTCAAGGCCATGGAACTGATCGATACTTATGAACCAACACCGAGAAGCTATTATGGAGGCTGCATTGGTTTCATGGGCTTTGACGGAAGTTGTAATCAGGCCATCATGATCCGCACCTTCCTTAGCAAGGGTAACACTCTTTATTCCCAGGCGGGAGCCGGTATAGTGGCCGCTTCCAAGCCCAGGAATGAATTGGAAGAAGTGAATAATAAATTAAACGCGTTGAAAAAAGCGGTGGAACTGGCCGAGCATATATGAAGCTTAAGGAAAATTTCCAAACCATGTTTTTGACCACCTGATCAGTATTGACAGGATTTTTACAAATTGAAACTGCAAAGATTAAGATTGTTATTATGAAAATAATGGTATTCGATAATTATGATTCTTTCACCTACAACCTGGTGCACCTGGTGCAGAAGATCACGCATGGCCAGGTGGATGTATATCGCAATGATCAGATCACGCTGGAAAAGGTGGAAGAATATGACAAGATCATTTTATCGCCCGGCCCCGGTCTGCCTATGGAAGCTGGCCTGCTTCTGCCCCTGATAAAAAAATATGCGGCAAATAAATCCATATTGGGCGTTTGTCTGGGTCACCAGGCCATCGGTGAAGCTTTCGGGGGAAGGCTGGTGAATCTGAGCAGGGTATTCCACGGCATTGCCACGCCGGTTCATGTCTTCCCAGGAAACGGATCTCATGGAAATGATTTATTTAAAGGGTTACCCGATACTCTGGAAGTAGGCCGGTATCATAGCTGGATTGTGGACGATAAAGATTTCCCTGCGGAGTTGGAGATAACCGCGCGGGATGAAAACGGCTATATCATGGCATTGCAGCATCGGGAATATGATTTGACTGGAGTGCAGTTTCA
>CALFNL010000227.1 GCA_937902875.1 uncultured Bacteroidota bacterium
TGATTGGGCCGATGAATGATCCTACTCCATTGAAGCTCTGGGAAAGATTAAGGCGAAACTCAGAAGTTTCGGGTTTGCCCAACACGGTTACGTATGGATTGGCCGCAGTTTCCAGAAAAGTTAGTCCGGAGGCCAGTATGAATAATGATAACAGAAAAAAATCAAAGCTGGCTGTTCTGGCAGATGGGTAAAACAAAAAAGCGCCACAGGTGTATAATAGAAGTCCGAATATGATGCCCCGCTTATAGCCATATTTGTTCATGAATACGCCGGCGGGTAGTGCTACCAGGAAATAGGCGCCAAAATATGCCATCTGTAATAAGGTGGAACGGCCCTTATCTATATTCAGCGTTTCCTGGAAATGTTTATTGAGAACATCCAGCAATCCGTATGCCAGGCCCCAGAGAAAAAACAGGCTGGTAACGAGGATCAGAGGAAAAACATAATTCTTTTCGGCCCCCTGGTTGGGTGTAGTTGTTTTAGTTGCAGTTGTAATGGCCATGAAATCCGGTTTGATGATCTAATCGATGATTGATGTTTCCAGAAACTAATCTCCATGAATTGCGACTTCCATTTTGAATATTTTTTTAGGTCAATGATCGGTCTAAATGAGTATAACCGCCATCAACATATATGATCTGTCCTGTTGTATGGCTGGATCTGTCGCTCAGCAGGAATGCCACCATGTTGGCTATTTCTTCTGCCGTGGTCATTCGTTTTTCCAGCGGTATCTTTGAAATGATTTGTGCCAATTTTTCTTTTGGATTGGGCAGGGAATTGATCCAGTTTTCATAGAGGGGTGTCCAGACCTCAGCCGGAATCACAGCATTCACACGAATTGAAAAAGGTAGCAGTTCCACGGCCCATTCACGTGTGAGCGCGTTGATGGCTCCTTTTGAAGCCGCGTAACCGGATGTATTACCCTGACCCGTAACGGCCACTTTGGATCCTATATTGATGATGTTGCCCTTGGTGGTCTTGAGGAATGGCAATGCATAGTGTGTGAGGTTGTAATAATGGCTCAGGTTCTTCTGCAAGGATTCGAGGAATTTTTCAGGGTTCCCGCTCTCCAATCCAACACCATCATTCACGCCGGCATTATTGATCAACCCATCAATCCGGGAATATTTATCAATCGTAAAATCAATTACTTCTTTACAGGCCTCCTGCCGGGCCAGTTCAACTCTCACAGATGAAGCCTTACCGCCCGCTTTAACAATCTTGTCGATGATCAATTGATTGTCATTCTTGTTTCTGCCGGCAATCACAACAATGCCCCCTTCTGCTGCGATGGTGTTACTAATGGCAGCACCAATGCCTTTGGCGCCTCCCGTAACTATAAATACTTTATTATTCAGATTCAGATTCATATTGCTGAATTTATATTCCCTGTTTTTTAGAATAGGTACATGGCCATGTCATAGATCATAAAACTGAATCGCATTCAAGCCGAAAATTTTTTGTATGTCTTTTTCTTCAAAACCTTCCATATATTTTTCCAGAAGGCTCTTCCATTGAATATAAATGCCCGAAACCAGTATCACGGGCCAGTCGCTTCCATACATCAGCCTGTCGGTGCCAAAGGCTTTGAATACGGTATCAAGATAAGGATAAAAATCACCCGGGCTCCATTGTTTCCACCGTGCTTCCGTGAAAAGGCCTGAGAGTTTGCAATAGACATTCGGGTGCCTGCCCATTTCAAGCATGAATGATTTCCAATCCTCCATTTTTTTGTGCATGATGTCTGGCTTGGCGCAATGATCTATAACCATTCTTTGATCGGGGAATGCAGAAACGAAATCAAGCGCCGCCTCCAACTGGTGATGGTAGATCAATATATCATAGGTGTAATTATAGGGTTTCAGCGCGCTGACGCCGTTCCTGAATTTCTTCCCAAATAAAAAATCATCCGATTCGGACTGCACTATATGCCGCCATCCTTTGATGATCTTATATCGGGAAAAATAGGCTAATCGTTCTTCAACATTATCTGCCTGTAGATCTACCCATCCTACCACGCCTTTAATGATATCGTGAGTTCCGGCAAGCTCAACCAGGAAATGAGTTTCCAGTTCAGACTGGTCGGCCTGCACTGCCACAACGCCATCCACCGCATTTCTTTTGAGTGAGTTAGCGATGTTTTCAGGGAGATAATCCTGCTGCAATATTTTCATATCATCTGTAATCCATGCATCTCTTTTCCGATCGAATTTCCAGAAATGTACATGAGTATCAATGCAGCTATGCTCCATGAGTCAGTGATCTGTTATGTATGCGTGTCAGTAAGATATTTCTTGAAACATTGATGATCATATCGAAATGAATATCTGGTTGTACTCGGAATTCGGGTTTGGGGGGAAATTCAAGCCGGCATGCCTAATGAAACTTTGAGCCCACTACTTTATATATGGCGCGAACTGATCCGCCAAAAACCTGTTTCCCGTTTCATTCATGTGAACCCCATCCTGGGTAAGAATTCCCTGGCTCTTATTATCAGGGTTATGCGCGTTGATATAGGCGATGGTAGCTTTGTGCAGATCCAGCAATTCCACATTCTTGTTCCCCGCTATACCCCTGATTATTTCAGCATATTTATTCAGATCGCCATCCAACTCATTTACAAAGTCTTTCTTTTCGCCGATAACCGTGGGTGTGCAAATCACCACTTTGGCTCCTCCGGCCTGTATCTTTTCGATGATCCTGTTATAAAATTTTTCAAATTTATCAGGGTCAGTGCCGGTTCCAAAACTTCTTTTATGCCATACATCATTGATCCCAATATAAATAAAAACCAGGTCGGGCTTCTTGCTGAGTACGTCATCTTCAAGCCTCAGGTAAAGGTCATATACTTTATTCCCACCAATGCCAGCACCAATCAACTCGAAATCCCTGCTCTTGCCGGCCTTGTTCAGATCCTGTTGCAATAAAGTAATAAACCCGGTGGGGCCAACTCCGGCCTGTGTGATAGAATCTCCAAAAAAAATTACTTTTTTCTTTTGTTGTTTGGCAAATGCCGAAAGCATGGCGATCGATATTATGAAGCCGGAAATAAATAATAATCTTTTCATGACAGAAATTTTATCAATTAATTATGGGGGAACCTTTACAATTACAATTCAAATATTTTTTACATCAGGATCCATTTCTCTCCGGGCTTTGACCAGGGCAGGGCCTGCTGAAATTTCCACATCAACGATTCCCATTCCTGCACTCTTGGATTGGCAGCATCCATGGAGGCTTTCATTTCAAATGAAAATCCCTCAACCGCTTCAATAATCATGAACATCCTGTTGCCGGTTCGGTAAATATCGAGAACTTCTATGCCGCTGTTCCGGATGCTCTCTGCAATTTCAGGCCAAATGGCTTTATGGTAGGATTCATATTCCGCTATCAATCCGGGATCATCTTTCAGATCGAGGGCAAGGCAATATCTTTTCATTTATCGTATTTTTCTTTGCCACGCATGCAGGTTGCCGGGCCATTATCCGGGAGATCAGCATATTCATTGTCAACTTGATCACTCTCGCTATAAACCAGTGGCCTGTTCATACTTGATCAGTTCCTGCCTGGCTCTTCCCAGCCCTTCAATCCCCATCTCTACTACGTCGCCCGGTTTCAGGTAAAACGGCGCCGGCTTTTGCCCCAGACCTACACCCGCGGGAGTTCCAGTGCTTATAATGTCGCCGGCAAGCAGGGTCATGAATTCGCTCAGGTAGGCTACCAGGTGAGGAACCTTGAATACCATATTCTTGGTATTGCCATCCTGCATCATTTTGCCATTAACGGTAAGCCATAAACGTAGGTTGTTGATGTCGGGAATTTCATCGGGTGTAGCCAGATAGGGACCGAGAGGAGCAAAGGTGTCGCAGCTCTTGCCCTTCACCCATTGGCCGCCTCTCTCCAATTGAAAAGAGCGCTCACTGTAATCGTTATGCAGCAGATAGCCGGCGATATAGTTTGGAGCTTCTTCCTCACTTATATAAGAGGCCCTTTTGCCTATAACCACTGCCAGTTCCGCTTCCCAATCTGTTTTCAAACTATTCTTTGGAATGACCACTCTGTCATTTGGTCCGCAGATGGCCGTAGTTGATTTGAAGAATACAACTGGTTCCGTTGGAAGCTGCATATTACTTTCTGCGGCATGATCCGAATAATTAAGGCCGATGCATATCAGCTTTGACGGGCGGGCCACCGGAGGCCCCAGCCTGGTGGAAGCAGCAATAACAGGGCAGCTGGCCTGCTTTGTGTTCAGCCATGCTTTCAAACGGTTGATCCCATCAGAACCAAAAAATGCTTCATTGAAATCCTCGCCGAAGGCACTGAGGTCAATTCTTCTCCCATCCTGCAGTTCAAGCCCCGGCGACTCATGTCCGGCATTTCCAAATCGTATCAGTTTCATGGTAATTCCTCATTTCAATAGTCTAAACTAAGGCCATTTTTATAGTATGCCAAACCAATTTTTGCAATCGTTTGATTAACTAACAACCATTAGCTTTTTGATTTAACTTTGCCCGATTCCAAGTCTATTTGAGAATGAGTATTCATCCACATAACAAGATTCGCATTGTAACGGCCGCCTCTCTTTTCGACGGACATGACGCGGCAATCAATATTATGAGACGCATCCTTCAGAGCAAGGGCGCTGAGATCATTCACCTGGGTCATAACAGGAGCGTTCATGAAATTGTGGAATGTGCCATAGAGGAAGATGTTCAGGGCATCGCCATCACCAGCTATCAGAGAGGTCAAGTGGAATTTTTTAACTACC
>CALFNL010000228.1 GCA_937902875.1 uncultured Bacteroidota bacterium
GCCTGTATTCCTTGCGCTCCTTGCGGTTCCTGGCGTTCCTTGCGTTACTTCCCTCACCTTCGGCGCCCGGCCCGGGTTCTTAGGTTGAAGCCGGTGTTAAATTCCGCCAGGCTAATATAGCATTCTCACTTTGATCGTTTCCTTCACTTCTTTTAATAATTCAAGGGCATTCTTTGAAAGACCCTTGTCAATATCAAGGACCACATAGCCAATCTGGTCGTTGGTTTTCAGGTATTGTGCCAATATGTTGATATTATGGCTGGACAATTGGGTATTGATCTGCGACAATACGCCCGGCACATTTTTGTGAATATGCAAAATACGGTGTGTTCCTTCCTGAAGGGGCAGTGCCAGTTCAGGCACAGTATGCGATCCGGTGGTAACGCCGGTTTCCAGGAAATTGATCAGCTTCGTGCTCACATCTTCCCCAATATTCGCCTGTGCTTCCTCGGTAGAGCCGCCGATATGCGGAGTAAGTATCACATTTGGCAGGTTCTGCAAAGGCGTTTGAAAAGGATCTCCGTTTCTTTCAGGCTCCACCGGATATACGTCGATAGCTGCACCCGAAATCTGGCCAGCCTGAATGGCCTGGCTAAGCGATTCCAGGTCCACCACTTCTCCCCTGGCGTAATTGATTAGTATGGCTCCCCTTTTTGTTTGTTTAATGGTATTCTTATTGATCATATTCCTGGTCTGAGGCGTTTCGGGCACATGCAGGGTTACGATGTCGGATTCGCCCAGCACTTCCTTCAAGGTTTTTCTCGCTTGCGCGTTTCCGAGAGGAAGTCGGGTGCGGATATCGTAAAATATCACTTTCATGCCCAGGGCTTCGGCCAATACGCTCACCTGGGCGCCAATATTACCGTAACCGATGATGCCCAGCGTCTTGCCCCTTAATTCGTAGCTGCCTTTGGCTTCTTTCAACCAGATTCCCTCATGAGCAGCCCTGTTTTTATCGGGTATGCGTCGGATCAGCATGATGGATAATGCAATGACCAATTCCGCTACCGACCTGGTATTGGAATAGGGTGCATTAAATACGGCAACTCCCTGATTAGTGGCCGATTGGAGGTCTACCTGATTAACCCCGATGCAGAAACATCCTATAGCCTGTAATTTCCTGGCCGCATTCAGCACATTAGCGCTGATATGCGATTTGGAGCGGATGCCGAGCAGATGCGCATCCCTGATTTCACGGATCAGGTCTTCTTCGCTTAAGGCCCCTGTGAGTTTCCGTACTGAATCATATCCAGCCCTTTTGAAGTTTTGAACAGCTAAATCGCTGATATTTTCCAGTAATAAAATGTTAATCTTCTCCCTTGGATAGCTTGTTGGTTTTTTTTCGTTCATGATTTTGTGGTAAAATTGCAGCGAAAATAATAAGTTATCTTCTTTCTACGTTCTTCAGATACCGAATCCAGATGAAAAACTTGTTAAAAGTCATACTACCCTTTGTGCTCATGGCAGGATGCTATTCTACCATTGACAAGAGTAAACCGGAAAAAGCGATAGCCGATTCCCTGGTCAATTATCCCCCCACTCCTCCCAAGGTATCAGAATCTGAATTCAAACGCTATTACAGGGCCGCCCAGGAATTTTATGAGTCGCAATTGGAAAGATCTCATTTTAATGGCGAATTCCTGGTAGCCAAGAATGGCCAGGTGGTGTATGAAAAGAATGCAGGATTCACCCGATTGCAGACAAAGGACTCGATGAGTGTTCACAGTTCATTGCAATTGGCATCCGTTTCAAAGACCTTCACCGGAATGGCCATCATGAAATTATGGGAAGAAGGCAAATTGCAGCTATCCGATGAAGTTTCAGTTTACCTGCCGGGATTCCCTTACAAGGATGTTACTATCAGGACCCTTCTCAATCACCGCAGTGGTTTACCTAATTATGTACA
>CALFNL010000229.1 GCA_937902875.1 uncultured Bacteroidota bacterium
TTTTACCCGGGCAACCACCTCTTCGGAGATGCTGTTAGGGGCGGGGGAGTAATGGGAGAATTCCATCGTGGAGGTAGCGCGGCCTGAGGTCAGGGAACGCAACTGTGTAACATAACCGAACATTTCGCTCAGGGGCACTTTGGCCTTGATTACCTGGGCGCCGGCCTTACTATCCATGCCTTCCAGCATGCCACGGCGGCGGTTCAAATCTCCAGTAACATCACCCATGTACTGATCAGGCGTTACCACTTCTACTTTCATGATTGGTTCCAGCAAAACCGGTTTGGCCTTGCGACCCGCTTCGCGGAATCCGCTCTTGGCACACAATTCAAATGACATGGAATCTGAATCCACATCATGGTAACTACCGTCGAATATGCGCACTTTCATATTTTCAACCGGAAAATTGGCCAGTACACCCGAGTGCATGGCCGTCTCAAATCCTTTGGAGATGGCGGGAATAAATTCACGTGGAATGGAACCTCCGAATATATCATTCACAAACTGGAAGGATTTTCCTACGTTTTCCGTCAGCCATTCTTTGTCTGCAGGGCCTATTTCGAATACGATATCCGCGAATTTACCACGTCCACCGGTTTGCTTTTTCAATACTTCACGATGCTCAACTGTTATGCTGAAGGCTTCCTTGTAGGCCACCTGCGGCGCACCCTGGTTAATCTCCACCTTGAACTCACGCTTCATGCGATCCACGATTATCTCCAGGTGCAATTCTCCCATTCCGCTCAGGATGGTCTGTCCCGTTTCTTCGTCTGTACGTACTCGTAAGGTTGGGTCTTCTTCCACCAGTTTGGCGATGGCGATCCCCATCTTATCCATATCCGCCTGCGTCTTGGGCTCGATGGCAATGGAAATAACGGGTTCGGGAATGAACATATTTTCGAGTACGATCGGATGCTTTTCATCGCAAAGAGTATCGCCCGTCTTGATTTCCTTGAAACCCACGGCCGCGCCAATATCTCCGGCATCAATACCGTCAATGGGATTTTGCTTGTTGGCATACATTTGCATGATGCGGCTGATACGTTCGTTCTTACCACTGCGCGTATTCAACACATAGGATCCCGCATTGAGGTGTCCGGAATAGACCCGGAAAAATGCCAGACGACCCACGAAAGGATCGGTCATGATCTTGAATGCCAGGGCAGCAAAGGGTTCCTTTACATCCGGCTTGCGCATTTCTTCGGCTCCCGTATTGGGGTTGACCCCTTTTACCGCTTCAATATCAACCGGGCTGGGCAAATAACGAACTACCGCATCCAGCATAGTTTGAACACCCTTATTTTTAAAGGCCGAGCCACAGATCATGGGAACGATGCTCATGTCAATGGTGGCTTTGCGAATGGCTTCATGCACTTCATTTTCCGTAATGCTGGCCGGATCATCGAAGAATTTTTCCATCAGCTTGTCGTCATATTCAGCAACTGCTTCAATCAACTGCGCCCTCCAATATTCCACGTCTTCCATCATATCGGCAGGAATGGGCACTTCTTTATAGGTCATCCCCTGGCCTTCTTCATCCCAGATAATTCCCTTCATTTGTATAAGATCAACTACGCCCTGGAAATGCTCTTCGGCGCCCAGGGGCAATTGCAGGGGTACAGATTTAGCTCCCAGCATTTCCTTTACCTGCTTCACCACATTCAGGAAATCAGCTCCTGCGCGGTCCATCTTATTTACGAATCCGATCCTCGGCACATTATAACGGTTGGCCTGGCGCCATACTGTTTCCGATTGGGGTTCCACACCGTCCACTGCCGAAAACAAGGCCACCAGCCCGTCCAGCACCCGCATGCTGCGTTCCACTTCCACCGTGAAGTCCACGTGGCCCGGAGTGTCAATAATATTGAATTTGTATTTTTTCGTGGTGTCGGTTGGCTTACCCTGCACTGTTGGAAAATTCCAAAAACAGGTAACCGCGGCAGAAGTAATGGTAATACCTCTTTCCTTTTCCTGTTCCATCCAGTCAGTAGTAGCCGCGCCATCATGTACTTCGCCAATCTTGTGCGACATACCGGTATAATAAAGTATGCGCTCTGTAGTAGTTGTTTTGCCGGCATCAATATGCGCCGCAATACCAATGTTTCTTTGAAATCTTAAGTCTGCCATTGTGGGTTATTAAATAAATTTAAGTTTCTGAAGGATGATCCTCAGGCCTTTCTATTTGAAGGATTTCACCCTTTATTCCCAATTCACCGGGTCCTGAAATCCTCCGCGCCGGCCTTCCGGAAAGAGAATATTTATCGCCCTGAAAATTCGGTGCGCAAAGGTACAAAAAAACAACAGAAACCATTGGGATGGCCCAAGTTATTTAATCAGATGGAAAATAGCCCGCCATACCATTCACACAAAAAAATCTCCATGCAACGGGGCAGCATGGAGAGTTCAGTTTAAAATAATCTTTTATGGACATTTAAACCCTGAAGTGAGCGAATGCCTTATTGGCTTCCGCCATACGATGGGTATCTTCTTTCTTTTTAAATGCGGCTCCTTCACCTTTGGCCGCGGCTACAATTTCATTGGCCAGTTTGTCGGCCATGCTGCGCCCATTTCTTTCACGGCTATAGCGAATGAGCCATTTGATGCTCAAAGAAACTTTTCTGTCGGGACGAACCTCGGCAGGAATCTGAAAAGTGGCACCCCCGATACGGCGGCTGCGCACTTCCACAGAGGGGGTTACATTAGCCAGCGCTTTTTTCCATATTTCGTATCCATCATCACCGGTTATTTTGTTCACACGCTCAATGGCCGAATAGAATATGTCATAAGAAACACTTTTCTTACCCTGCCACATCAGGTTATTCACGAACCGGGTAACCAGTTTGTCATTGAACTTCGGATCCGGGGCAAGTGGTAATTTTTTGGCTTGTGTCTTCCTCATCTGAAAACTTGTTTATTATAATTGCTTTTCTGTTAAATTTCTTATTGAATAAGGCTTATTTTTTAGACTTTTCCTTCTTGGTTCCATACTTGGAACGGCTTTGTTTACGATCTTTTACGCCGGCCGTATCTAGACTGCCACGCACGATATGGTAACGAACGCCAGGCAAATCTTTTACACGACCACCGCGTATCAACACAATTGAGTGTTCCTGCAGGTTATGGCCCTCACCAGGAATGTAGGCGATCACTTCCACCTTATTTGTCAGTCTCACTTTTGCCACTTTTCTAAGCGCCGAATTGGGCTTCTTAGGAGTTGTGGTATAAACACGGGTGCATACCCCACGACGCTGAGGGCAGGAGTCCAATGCCCGGGACTTACTTTTGGCGCGGATAATTTCTCTACCTTTTCTAACTAATTGCTGGATTGTAGGCATTCTGTCCTTTTTAAATTAGGACGGCAAAGGTAGAATCCCTTTAGGGAAATACCAAACTTTTAATGACGCTTCTCCCAAAAAAGCGGGGTTCCGGGGCTCTGTAAAACATTCTTATAGAAACATCACTGAACAAAACAGGCCTGTATTTCTGTTTGGGTGAGTCCCTGCGATAAATAGCATCCTGACTTTGCCGGAATTGGCCGAAATCCGGATCATATCTTAAACATCCATCCGAATTTATCCTCTGCCTGGCCCAACCTGATTGCGTCTAGTTTCTGTTTCATGGCGGGAGCCGCCTTCCAGCCAGTCTGATCAAAATTCATCACAAAGTCTTTGTACCTCAGTTCTTTGATCATGGAAATGGTGGCCGCCGTGCCCGTGCCGAAAACTTCTTTCAGTTGTCCCGCCTTGTAAGCCTTGATCATGTCGTCGATATGAACCGGCCTTTCTTCAATTATATATCCCATATCAGTAAAGAGGGTGATGGCGCTATCTCTTGTAACACCATTCAAAATTGTTCCGGATTCGAGGTCGGGGGTAATGATGGTATTACCTATCACGAAAAATACATTCATGGTACCTATTTCCTGCACATATTTGTGCTCGAAGGCATCGGTCCATAAAACCTGGTCATAACCTTGTTTCCTGGCTTCGGCCGTAGCCAGCATGGCACCGCCATAATTCCCCGCAGCCTTTGCAAAGCCAACGCCCCCCGGCGCGGCCCTGGTATATTTTTCCTCCACATAGATGCGCATGGGTTCACTATAATAGGGGCCTGTCGGACTCAATATGATCAAAAATTTGTAGTGTTCGGAAGGCTTCACTCCAATCACTTCGTCAGAAGCAAACATGAACGGCCTTATATACAGAGAATGATTTGGTATGGCGGGGATCCATTCCTTGTCTAGCCTGATCAATTGCCGCATACCTTCAACGAATATCTCCTCAGGAATCACTGGCATCTGCATGCGCGTTGCGGAAATATTAAATCTTTTGAAATTGTCATGGGGCCTGAAAATATAAGCCTGCCCCTTTTCATCCTTGTAGGCCTTGATTCCTTCAAAAATGGCCTGCCCATAGTGCAGGGCTGCCAGCGAGGGCTGGAGCAATAGGGGCTGATAGGGTTTGATTTCGGTGTTCTTCCATTCGCCCGATCCATAATCTGAAACCAGCATATGGTCGCTGAAGAATTTTCCAAAGGGCAGATTTTTCAGATCAATTTCAGCCAGCCTGCTTCTCTCCACCTTTTTAATCTTTATATCCTGAGCGGCAATCATAAAAGGTTATTTTTGTCACAAAGAAACAAAAAAAATCCCGGTGGTCTGTAAGCCACTCGTCAAATAAGCTATGAGCCTGAAAAAATTATATCTCCCTCCAATGGTGATTGCCGATTTGTATAAAGATCTGCTAATTGAGTGGAAGCCAGAGGGATTGGAGACAGAGGAGACAGGAAATGGAAAATTCAGATGGCTGGGTGAGAATCTCAAACGGATCACCATCCTGGTGAACCAACGCGATACGGCGATACTTACTGACAGGTGTTATAATTTCCTCGTGGATATTCTGCAGGCCTGCAGGTTGAATATGTCGGATATCGCCCTGGCCAACCTTCATCAAATTCCTGAAAAAAATTATATAGCCATCAACCATATTTTAGATCCTGAAATAGTCTTACTGCTCGGGGTAGAGCAGCAGGATATCGGCCTGCCCATTCAATTTCCATTTTTCCAGGTGCAGCGTTTCAACAATATCACTTATTTATCCGCTCCGGGATTGGAACTGCTGGAGCAGGACAAGGCTCTCAAGAGCCGGCTCTGGACCAGTTTGAAAACAATTTTCTCCCTGTAATTATCCACCCATGCAAAAACTTATTTTCGCTACCAACAACAGGAATAAGGTAGATGAGATTCGGGCGGCTTTGGGGCAGGGCTTTGAAATCATGAGCCTGGAAGAAGCAGGCATTGATATTGACATTGAGGAACCTCATGGAAGTCTGGAAGCGAATGCCAGGGAAAAATCATCGGCCATCTACAAGCTTCGTGCAATGGATTGTTTCGGTGAGGATACCGGACTTGAAGTGGAGGCCCTCAACGGTGAGCCAGGGGTGAAAAGCGCAAGATACGCAGGCGAACAGCGCTCCTCTGAAAGGAATATTGAAAAACTCCTGCAGGAACTAAATGGCAAGACTAACCGAAATGCGAGATTCCGCACCATCATTTCGCTTATTTTACGGGGTGATGAATACCAGTTTGAAGGAATTTGTGAAGGTACAATTTTGCAGGAGCCCGCGGGAAGCGGCGGATTTGGATATGATCCCGTTTTCATGCCCCTGGGAAGCACCAGGTCATTCGCGCAAATGGAGCTGGAAGAAAAGAATCTTTTTAGTCACAGGAGAATGGCCATGGACAAGATGATATCGTTCCTGAAAAAAAATTCTTTAACCAGGGAAGCCGACCCTCAAAAATGACATCTTAAACATCTGGCAAATAAAAAAATGGCTTTGGCAGACAACCAAAATATTACCGAAAGCGACTTAATAAAAGGATGCATTGAAGGCGACCGCCGAATGCAGGAGTTACTTTATCAGCACTTCTCCCCCAAAATGTACGCGGTATGCCTCCGTTACGCAGGTAATGCCGATGATGCCCAGGATATTCTCCAGGACGGATTTGTTAAAGTGTTCAGGAATCTGGCACGCTTTCGGGGAGAAGGATCATTTGAAGGATGGGTGAGAAGGATTTTTGTAAACACAGCTATAGAACATTATCGCAAACAGATGAACCTTTATCCCGTCCCGGAAAGCCAGGAAAACATCAGCGAGGATAAGGATATTTCCGCACTTGACAGACTGGATCTGAAGGACCTGGTGAAACTGATCCAGCAATTATCACCAGGATATCGCACCGTATTCAACCTTTATGCCGTTGAGGGATATACCCATAAGGAAATAGGTGAACTGCTGGGAATCAGCGAAGGCACCAGTAAATCGCAATTGGCCAGGGCCAGGGGCATATTGAAAAATATGATTGATCAAAGAAAAAAGACCGAAGGGCGTCCATAACCATGACTCATGGATTGGAAGGAAAGACTATATAAATTCGAAGTAATTCCGCCTGGCAAAGTCTGGGAGCGGATAGCAAATGACCTGGATAATGAATTCCTGGGGATCAGGAACAGGCTGATACGATTGGAGGAGCAGCCGCCTGCCGGAGTATGGAACAGGGTACGCGAAAAACTGGCCGAAGAGCAGGAAGGCCCCATTTCCCGGCCCATGCGCCTGAAAAGAAAAAGAATCCTGCAAACGGCCATGGCTGCTGTTTTTGTGGGCCTGGTTTACCTGAGTGTGAAATATGGGTGGTTCAGACCCACCGCTACAGAAAACAGGATTGTGCAGGAGACTCATATTCCTGCCGCAAAAGACAGCAGCCCTGCATCTGCGTCTCCCAATGCCGGCCTCTCCGAAAAAATCAGTACCAGTATTGGCGGCATGAATAAAATAGTTTCCAATTTTGTAGATCGTAAGCAGCGGGTTTCGGAGGTTGAGGAAAGCCCAACTGCATTGATGGAAGCAGAAAATGGACCCGGCTACAACCAGATTGATAAATCCGTTCCCTTGCCGGTTACCGATCAGATCGCCTCTCTATCTGACCAATTCGACCTGAATAGCCTTAACAGAAAGCTTAGAAACCTGGAGGGACAAATAAATGATGATGTAAACATCGGGGAACTGGCCAGCAGTTACCTTGTGTTACCGGATGCCAATAACGGAGCGATAAGACTGTCATCCAAATTGCGCAATTTGAGGGGCTGTTTGGTACCCAATGCGGCCAGAGAGGAAATCCTGAATATGATCCTGGGCGGAAACGGACATTGCAATTCCATCATCAGTCAATGGCAGAAAAAGATCCTGACCAGCGGATTCATCCCTTCACTTCAAAACTTCATGGGTATTGAGGATCTAACTAAATTGCTGCAGTCAGAACACGAATAATTTTTCCTACTCTTCATGTTCCGTTTATTTTTGAACTAAATCATTTTTATGGCCAGGGTTAAGATCGATGTTCCCGATAAATTTTTATATACAACCCATATTCCGGTGAGAATTACCGATCTCAACTATGGAGGACATGTTGGCAATGATACCATACTATCTTTGATACACGAAGCGAGGATTCAGTTTCTAAGCCACTATGGTTATGGAGAATTAAACATGGAAGGAGTAGGACTAATCATGAGTGACTCCGCCATAGAATACAAAAAGGAAATGTATTATGGAGATATCCTGGAGGTGAGTATGGCGATAACGGAATTTTCCAGAGTGGGATTTGACCTGGTTTACCGCCTTAACGTGGAAAGGGGTCAGAAGACCTTATGCGTTGCCGTTGGAAAGACCGGAATGGTTTGCTTTGATTACAAGAACCGAAAAATGGCGCATATGCCAGATGCGGCCAGAAAGAAATTCAAGCATTTAGCTGACTGATGAAATCCGATTGTGGGTATTGCGACTTCTGTTCATCCTTCTCCAGGTAATTTCCAGGTGGGTGAGCGTGAGGGATAGCAGTGGAAAGCCCGCAGCCCTTCCTCCATCCTAAGATGGCCCTGATATCTGTAGAGAGGGGCGAGGACTTGGAACGGATAGCCCGACCCCTGCCTGATAGTAAGAAAAAACTAACGCGAAAGCAGGGACAGACCCGTAACTGTCAGCGCAGGGGGCACGCCCAAAAAAAATCTATCCTTTCAAATCTGCAGAATAGAATAGCCTTGAGCAGAATGATTTAATGAGTTCGATTCTCGTTCCATATCTTCCAACTCTCTTCGGCCTGAATGACCAGCATTTCATAACCGTTTTGTATAAGCGCCCCCTGCGCCTCCGCCTTTTGGAGGAATAAGGATTTTGGAGGATTATATACCATGTCGTATACATAGTGGTCCGGAGTAATTGCTTCATAGGGAATGGGTGGGCATTCATGAATACCGGGATATGTGCCCAATGGCGTACTGTTGATGATCACCTGGAAATCTTTCAGCATTTCCGCACGGAGATTATCATATGTAAGATGAGAATCATCATGGATTCGCCTGCTCACGACCCTGTAATAGATGCCCAGTTTTTGGAGTACCCATTTCACCGCTTCAGCGGCTCCTCCATTCCCCAGAAGGAGAGCCTGTTTATGGTTGGATTTCAGATTCGCGGAAAATGATTTTTCAAATCCAATTATGTCTGTGTTATAACCGATCGTGGCATGGTCGAGTATCCTTATGCAGTTGCAGGCATGCAGTCCGGCGGGAATCCTGCTGGTATCGTCAAGTTGCGACAATACTGCCCGCTTATAGGGGATGGTTACATTGATACCCTCAAGGCCGGGATTTTGATAGATAAGGGATTGCAATTCGTTCACGGATTCTATCTGGAACAATTCATAGCGGCAATCCGAAATGCCTTCCTGAAGGAATTTCGCGGTAAAATATTCTTTTGAAAAGGAATGACCCAGAGGATAGCCTATTAATCCGAACAGCCTCATTGAGCGGCTTCTTTATTCAGGAATAAGTGGAAAGTGTCTCCACGGAGCCCGATCCTCATGGCTTCGAGGGGCAGCACTTCGGCGGGAGCAATATTGCCCAGGTTCACGTTGCAGCCCAATAACTCTATAAAATACAGCTGTTGGGCTTTTTGGGGTGCTTCCCATATGATTTTCTCCGAAGGTATCTGGGTGAGGATCTCCTGCACCAAACCTTCCCGCACTTCTCCGCTTCCCCTGTAAATGCCCACATTACCGGCTTCTCTTGCTTCCGCAATCACATAGGAAGATCCTGCCAGGAGTTCGGCCTTCATCAATTCAATCCATTTGTATGGCGGAATAATGTGCTCGGCGTCTTTGCTGCCCACTTCACTCAGAACCACGCCATATTTAGTGAGTTTTTCAATATAGCCACATTTTTCGGCATGGGGAATGGTGATGGAACCATCACTGACCTCCATATAGGTGATCCCATAATCCCTGCATACCTCCACATAGTCATTGAACTGATTGCGGATCAAAAATGCTTCAAATAAAGTGCCTCCGAAATAAATGGGCAGGTTGTATGAGCGGTAAACCTCTATCTTTTCGCGCAGGTTAGGGGTAACAAAGGAGGTGCCGAAGCCCAGTTTAATGATATCTACGTGCGGGTGGGCCACGCTGAGAAAATTCCTGGCTTCTTCTGTGCTTAATCCCTTATCCATAATCATGGTAACTCCGGAATTGCGCGGTTTCTTGTTCCTTTCGGGAATTTGAGTGAGATTAAAATTCATGAGCGGCGGATATTTTAAAGTAGCCGCAAAAATAGGGAAGAATATGTTTACTCAATGCTGAAATCGGTCAGGCGCTGCTGTAAGGGGAACCAGAACAATGCCAAAGCGGTCAGATCGACTTATTGCGTTTATATTTTGCAATCAGGTCAACTACCTGCTGGTTCTGAAGAATAGTGGGATTGAGTTGGATGAATTTCCTGAGAGTTTTCGGCGCCCTTTCCATGGCTTTTTCCAGTTGCAGTAAAGCTTCCTTGGATTTCCCTTTTGCAAAAAGGACGGCGCTCTTGTAAAAGAGAAAGAGGGGCTTGTCTCCTGCCACATCCTGAGCTACCAGGATCTGTTGCATGGCCTGATCGGTAAAATTATTTTTGTACAGGCAGCGTATCAATTCTTCCCAACCACCCAGGTTACGGGGTTTGGTCTTCACCACATTGGAAAAATAGAGAACGGCTTCCTTGATATTTCCCATTTCCATCAGGCACTCTCCCATCGCGAGATTATATTCGGGTTGCATGCGGTGAATGCGCAGCGCCGATTCCAGGTATTGCACCGCTTTGTTAAGGGAAGATTCATTGATATAAGTGCAGGCTATTTTGTAATAAAGTTTGCTGTCTTCAGGGTTGAGGTGAGAGGCTTTCTTATAATAAAACCGGGCCTGAGCATAATTTTTGAGCCTGTCGTAACAATGTCCGATGGCCTCATAGATTACGTCTTCCGGTCTGGCCAGCTCAATCACTCTTTCCAGGGCCTCAATAGCGTCCCGGTATTTTCGGAGCCTGATATAGGCGTCAGCCATATTGCGATAGGCATAATCGAATTTTTCATTGATTACAATCGCATATTTGTAAGCGTCAATTGATTTTTCATAAAGCTTTAAACCCTGGTAAGCGGCTGCCAGGTTGAACCAGGCCAGTTCATTGTAGGGATATTCATTGATAATATGCTGGTGCAGGCGAATACTTTCTTCATTTCTGCCGGAAAAATCGGTCCAGAAACAAATCTTATATAAAGCTTCTTCATTGTTGGGATCGTATTCCAGTATATGCTTCAGGCAATCGAATACTTTGTCAAATTCCTCGTAGTCGTCGTACACATCGGCCAGTTCAAAAAGCAGGTTGATCCGCTCCTCATCCTCAAAATGATGAATGGCTTCCTCAAGCAGGGCCACCGCTTTGGGCTGCTGATCCAGGGCCAGGTAGGCATCTGTTTTCAATATGTAAATATCAATATCGCTGCTATCCAGAATCTCGGCCTGTTCCAGCAGGCGGAGCGCGTCAATATAGCGGCGGGAGGCTATGAGCAGGTCGGCCTTTTTGACCATGAGCGATGCTGAGTAGGGATATTGCTCCATGGCCATTTCGGCTGCTTCCAGGGCTTTGGAAATCTCGTCCCTGTCATCAAAATGATCAATGATTTTTTCGAATGCCTCTTCGTCAAGGTAGGAATGGCTTTGGCCCGATCGAAGATTCTCAAACTGCCTCAGTAACTCCTTCAATTCATCCCTGTCGTGGCGGTAAGGGTTTTCTTTCATGCATTAGAGGTTATTGAAAGTTAATATATTATTCTCAAAATGGAAATTATTTGTAACCTTTTGACTGCCGGACCGTTAAATAAGTATTAAAGTTTGTGATGAATGGATTCCAAATGTTAAAAAAAATACCCTAAATTTGCCTTCAATGTTAAAGTCCCGAAACATATTGTTAAAAACTGCCAAGAGAATTTTCGTGATTTTGGTTTTGTTCACCATCACAAAATTCGTGTTTGCCGTGAGCGGCATCAGGTCAGGTGGCGGCGACAACAAGCATAAGAATGCTTCCCAAAGCAATGCTTTTTCCAATATCAAGTCAACGGTTACTTTTTCGCTGAAGAGCAAACTACAGTTTAACAGCGATGTGCTGAACCCCAATACTGAAGAACATTTTGTAATGTATAATTCCATCCTCACTTACAGGAAAGGAAATGTCACTTATATTCTTCCTTACAAAACCAGATCGATCAAGCTTCCCAGCTTCATCAGGTTATGCCCCATGCCAGCAGGCAAATGAGTTTACAATTCAAATTGTTAGTCGATCATTTCACTCTGTAAATTTTATCATTACAGGTTTGCATGATTCTTATGTAGTAAAAGGTCCGGCGCATGCGGGCAATTCCAGGTTGCACAATTAAATCCATACCAGGATATTCCCAGATCCATCTTTTTATGAGACCATCAGTTGTGGAACTTTCCTGAAAAGCGGGTAGGTTAAATTAATTACTCTTCAGCCTGATGCTTTCGGCGTAGGTCAATTCGCGGTATCCGCGGTAAGCTGCTTTATCCAGGTTGAATTTCTGAACGGGAACGGGATCAAAGCTGATCTTGGAGGCGGTATATTTTACCTTGAGATTTCCAACGGAAGATTCATATTCCAGAGCCAGACCCGGAAGATTCCTGAATTGAAAATCAAATTCCTTATTCTCCGTGGTCAATTCGGAAGTATAATAAACACTAAAAGTGCTTCCATCTTTTAATGTGGCCGTTGCCTTCTGGCATTTGTAACCCAGGACCGTCTTCGTTTCCTTGCCAGTCACGAATTTGATTCCTTGATATTTCTTATTGAGATCGTCCCAATCAGACTTTGTCATGCTGATCAGTAATTTCTGATTGCCATATTCTTTCAGCACAAAACCATTCCCATTCTTTGCATCCTGTATTGTTACTGTGGAACCAAGGGCGCTTTTCATTTCTACCCGGCAAAGGCTTCCTTTCAGATATATGGTTGTGGAGGCCCCGTCAAACATATCGGCCAATTGGGGTTCTTTCGAACCAGTTTGCACTGTTACATCATAAACGATGGTGCCCTCAGACAGAATCTTCTGGGCATAGCAGAAGCTGGTGGATAGCAATCCAGCAGCCATAAGTCCAAGGATTCTTTTTGAGTTCATTAGAATTTCGGTTTATGAATAAAGATAACGAAATGCCCGCCGGAGTTGCAGCTAGGGATGTTAAAAAACGGGGCTTACCTGTGGTAAGTTTTCACAGTCAATCATTTGCCCGGTTTCCTGGCCTTGGTATCCTGGAGCTTTTTTTGGGTTTCCTGCATTTGTTCCAGTCGCTCCTGCCACTTACTCTTGGTTTTAGGCTTCTTCTTATTCGCCTCGAACTGGGCCAGTATCTTGTCGTGGTCAATGATATAATTCTGGATCACGTATTGCAATACCAGGGTAATGACGTTTGACACAGTATAATACCAGGTAAGGGCCGAAGGCAGATTGTTGAATATGCCCAGGAGCAGGAAGGGAAATATATAAGGCATGTATTTCAACATCGGGTTATTCTGATCCGGTGTTTGAGACATGCTATAGAGAGAAATAATAAAACTCGTAGCCGTGGCCAGGAGTGTGAACAGGCTCACATGGTTTCCATAGAACGGGATACTGAAGCCGAAATGGAAAATGGAATCGTATGATGAAAGATCCTTGGCCCACAAAAAGCTCTGCCCCCGCAAGGCGATGGTGGAATTGAAAAAACTATATAGAGAGAAGAATATGGGTATCTGCAGCAGCGCAGGTATGCAACCTCCCAGGGGATTGACTCCGGCGGTCCGGAATAATTTCATTTGTTCCATGGCATAGGCCTGCTGGTCATCTTTCAGTTTGGCCTTGAGGATTTCCAATTCAGGGCGAAGGGCCTTCATTTTGGCCCCACTCAAATAGCTCGTATAAACCAGGGGAGATGTGAACAAGCGGATAAAGATGGTTAGTAATGCAATTACCAGGCCATAGCTGTCAATAAATTTCTTGAAGAAATCGAATACCTGCATCACGATCCATTTGTTGATATATTTTACAAAGGCGTAAATGCCCTGGCCCAGGTTGATCAGGTTCTGCATGCCCAGATTATAACTGCTGAGTATCTTGTAATCATTGGGACCATAATAAATCTGCATAGGAATGATGGCCTTGCTTCCGGCAGGCAATAATATCCTTAAATTAGCCGTAGCCCTGGTGATGATATGTGTAGAATCCGGATGAGAGGTGCAATTGATTTCACCTGAATTGAAATTGTTTTTCGCGATTAGTGTTGTGTTGAAAAATTTTTGTTTGACACTTAGCCATTGCAGGGGCTTTTCAAATTTCTTGTCTGAAGTTCTGGCGAGTGTGAAATAATCGTAGTCATTATCAGTCCAAAAACCCACCTGGGTTTCTCTTTTTTCGGTGGCGATATCCATTTCATGCTGCCTGGCTTCATCCTGCCAGATAAGGTTGAGGCTGTTCTGGGTAAGGAGGCGGTCGGCCCCGTCCATCTGGATATTCCAATCTATCATGTAATTATTCGGATGCACGGTGAAACTGTGAGTGATGGTTTGCCCGCTTGAATCATGGAGACTGTAGGTGATCGTTTGTGATCCGTCTGCGGCTTTGACCAGGTCGCCACCCTCAAAATAAAGATCGGCCACCTGGGCGGAGCGGTTCGCCGAAGTATTGATGGCATAGCTGATCTTGCTGAAGTCGCCTTCCACCAATTTGACTTCCTGGCTGTCGATGGATTTGAAATTCTTGAGCTCTACCAGCCTGGGTTGCGCGCCTTTGTTGGAAAAAACGATTTTCATAACCTCATTTTCCACCACCGTTTGCTTTTCGGTGCCCACAGCCGCTGCCGGGAACTGACCTGCAGACTGAATCCGGTTCAAAGAATCCAGTTTCAAAGAATCCGCCCTGGCAACATTGGTATCTACTTTGGGTTGCAGGAGGGCCAGCGAATCCTGGATATGCCTTTGTTTTTTTTCAGCTTCCATCTGGCCCTGGCGCGTGAAATAAAAAAAGCCTAAGAACATCAGCGCCAGCAAAACAAATCCAATGACCGCGTTTTTGTCAAATTGCATATTACCTTAAAATTAGAGTGGGCAAAGGTAGCATCTTAAATCCGAAATCCTGCATTCACGGCATCGATCCTGAAACCCGCGCCTATATTGAATTAGGATGATGTACAGATGACAAAGCCACTCGATCCTGAGCCACCCTGCCGTGGATTCTATTGTATAATTTTTAACACCCTCCACAAAAGAAATCCGGCAGCCTGGCGTTCTTGAATTGCGATTCATGATAATTCCGGGGGTGCAGCAACATATCCTCTTCAACCTGTCTGTTGGGCGCCATTGCAAACTCTTCAATTATTTCGGTTATGACTGAGCGCAACGTTTCTGTTTCACAAAGGGAAAGCTATGAGCCTTCCCAATTTACTGAATTTTTATGGTGGCTGGCTACGGCCGAAAAAGAACTGGTTACCGACTGTGTGGTCGATCGCAATCGCTACCGCATCATCGGCCTCACGGTGCTGGGTACATGGATATTCGCTACCCTCACCTGGACCTTTTTCTTTTCCACCTTTAGCGACAGCGCAACGATTTACGTTCCCCTGGGATTATTCATGGGTTTCATAATACTCTGCATAGACAGGGCCCTGATCAAGGGGATTAACAAGCAGAACAAGCACAAACTCACTCCCCTTCTTTTCCGGGGCTTGTTGGCACTGACCATTGGCAGTTTCATGGCACAGCCCGCCGTACTGTTCATGTTTGACAAGGAAATCAGGCTGCAGAGTTCGCTCGACAATGAAAAGCGAAAAATGCAGAAGCGACAGGAACTGGATTCACTTTACAGCAGCAGGAAGAATGAATTGCTGGCTCAAAAGGAACAGATAAACCTGGATCTGCAGAAGAAAAGCGGCGAAGTGAATAAGGCCCGGGAAAATTTCATTTCCGAGGCGGATGGGTCAGGTGGAACCGGCAGGATCGGCATCAGGGATATCGCGCTGGCCAAGAGAAACGAATATCAGAAGCTCGATGGAGCCTATCAGCAGCTAGTGGCAACGCAGGAGCCGAAGCTCAACGACATTGATAAGGAACTCCAATCCATTGAATCCTCCATCAAAAAAGAGGAATTGCAATTCGCGCAACTCATGAATGATGGCTTTCTTACCAGGGCGGAGGCGCTGAGTAACCTGCTGAAATCGAGTGAAGCGCTGCGATTCAGGTATTATCTCATAATGGCGATACTTGTATTGGTGGAATTGATGCCGGTGATTGCCAAGACCATACTGCCCGCGGGAACCTACGATGAAAAAGTTTTTTTGAGGGAAGAGATGGAGAAGGATATGGCGCTGGCCAATATTAATAAGGAAAGGGAACTAAAGGAAATGTATAATGGCTTATTGCAGCAGGAGAATATGGACCTGATCCGGGAATTCTTCAATCTTACGAAGGAAGACCGGCGGGAAAAGATAAAGACCCTTTCCCGCCGCTGGAAAGACAATGAGCATCACAGCTTCGACAGTTTTTGGGAGAGGTTGAAGAAAGATGTGTTGAGCAAGCAGGAGAATTAAAAAACTGTTTCGTGGAAGAAATGAATCAAAACTCCGTTTCGTCGTGGCTCGTGTCCTCATGCGCCACCATCATTCTCATTCTCAAATTCATCAAAAATGAAAGATGACTTTTTTCGCTGTGGCGTGTGTCCCCACGCGCCACCATTATTCAGAAACCCATTCTCAAATTTATCAAAATAGAAGACGATTATTCAAAATACCCAGCCAGCATGTATTCATATTCCTCCTAAGAAATTCTTGCTGTAAATGGGGGGGCACAATTACTCCGGTTGGCTTACTGCAAAGATTAAATGCAATTGTCATTTCGTTGCGAAAGACTATGTGCCAGTCTTCGAAAGGGGCTTTATATTCACGCCAGTTAGGGGCCACTTCGCGCCAGTTAGGGGCCACCAATTTTCAAAATCCCACTATCAAAATTGGAAGATGATTATTCTTCGCCGTG
>CALFNL010000230.1 GCA_937902875.1 uncultured Bacteroidota bacterium
AAGGAAATATAGGCGCTGGAAAAACCACTCCGGCACATCTATTGGCCAAGCACTATAATGCGCGATTGATTCTGGAGCAATTCGCTGACAATCCTTTTTTGCCAAAATTTTATGAAAACCCCGGGCAGAATGCATTTCCCCTGGAGCTTTTTTTCATGGCCGAAAGATATAAGCAACTGAAAGAACTGATTCATACCAAGGACTTATTCCAAAATATCACCATCTCAGACTATCTCTTCACCAAATGCCTATTGTTCGCCAAGGTTAATCTTCCCGAAGAAGAATTCAGGTTATATCAGCGCCTGTTCGAGATTATCAATCAGCAATTGGCGCAGCCTGATATTCTGATTTACCTGCATGCCCCTGTGCAAAAGCTGCAGGAAAATATCAGGAAGCGGAATCGTGCCTATGAGCAGGCCATCCAGGATGAATACCTTTTCAATTTGCAGGAAACCTATACACATTATATCAGGCAGCATAATGTCAAGACACTTTTTGTGGATGCCGGCAAATCAGATTTTCTGGGCAACGAGGCGCACCTGAAAACCATCATAGATGCTCTGGACAAAGACTATGAAAATGGTCAATATTTCGTGTCGCTTCCCTGACAGAGGCGAAGGACAGGAATCTATTCTCTCGTGCAATGATTGACCACCTAAATACTAAATCCAAATTCAATAGCGCATGGTTTAATGCGGGTGAGGAAATATTTCCTGTTGGAACGCAGGGAGGTTCCCGGTTAAGAATCGCGACTGCCCCTTACCTTTACTCTTATTATTACACATGAGCTCAGTAATTTTGCAGGAAGGCAGCGATCCATTGGCCTCGGTACGTATTCCCGAATTCAAGAATTTCATCATCGGTCGTTTTTTGTTTATAATGGGATTGAGAATGATGGCCACCCTGGTAGGCTGGTGGATCTATGAGCTCACTAATCAACCCTTTGCCATCGGGCTCATTGGCCTATCGGAAGTGATCCCCGCTGTATCGCTCGCGCTCTATGCGGGCCACGTTATTGACCAAAGTGAAAAGAGAAAAATGATGCTGACCGGCATCCTGCTTTATTTTGTTTCCGCTTCAACCCTTTTATTTCTTGCCACTCCATTTACTATTCGGCATTTGAATAAGCATGCCATAGCAATGGCCGTGTATTTTGTCATATTCTGCACTGGCATCATCCGTGCCTTTACGGGCCCGATATTCGGCGTGATCATTTCAGCGATGGTACCAAGGTCACTCCTGCAAAATGCTATTACCTGGAGTCAGGGCACGTGGCTAACGGCTTCGGTTGTGGGCCATGCGACTGGTGGCTTTTTAATAGCATGGGTGGGAAATGCAGGAGTATTGGTAACCATCTCCATATTGATATTCTCTTCCTTTATGGCGATGACCAGGCTTAAACCAAAACCGCCGGTGAGTGTGCCCGGAGAAAAAAAGACCTGGGAAAGTGTAAAAGAAGGTCTGCGTTTTGTGGCGCGCACGCGGGATTTGCTGGGAGCCTTGTCTCTGGACCTGTTTGCAGTTTTATTCGGAGGTGCCGTAGCCATGGTTCCGGTATATGCAAAAGACATCCTGAGAGTAGGTCCGCTGGGATTCGGCTGGCTAAATGCCGCTTCCGATATGGGATCAATTTGCATAGTCGTCATCCTCACGCTGTCTCCTTTGAAACGTCACCAGGGTCGCGCCCTATTATTTGCCGTGGCGGGATTTGGTACCTGCATCATTATATTCGGCCTTTCAAAAATATTCTGGATATCCTTTCTGGCCCTCATGGTTGCAGGGATGCTGGATGGCATTAGCGTAGTAGTACGCGGCACCATCCTGCAATTGAAAACGCCCGACAATATGCGCGGCAGAGTGATGAGTGTAAATTCCATGTTCATAAATTCAAGCAATGAGCTGGGACAATTTGAAAGCGGACTCGCGGCAAAATTGATGGGCGTGATTCCTTCTGTGGTGTTTGGCGGTTGCATGACCCTGCTGGTGGTGATCATCACTTCGATAAAGGCCCCAAGCCTGAGAAAGTTGCATTATTAACCTGGCTGCCGCTTTATTTTTACACCGGCAATGGTTCCTGATTCAATAGTTTTTGATACCTTAATGGAATAATTTATGACCATGCAACGCAGAATTTTTATTCGCAACACAGCCATCAGCGCAGGGCTGCTGGCATTCCCCGGCAAAGGATTCCTGTCCGGATTTTCTGAACAACCTCCTTTTAAAATAAAAGCCCTTAGAAACAATATCAGCATTTTCACTGAAAAAGGTGGCACCATCGCCTTCCTGGTTAACAGTGATGGAATTGTTGTAGTTGATTCGGAATTCCCCGAACAGGCAAACCACCTGATTGGGGAATTGAAGAAACTTTCAGGCAGTTCCGTGGATTTGCTCATCAACACGCACCATCACATGGATCATAGTGCGGGCAATATTGCGTTCAAGGGTGTGGCTCAACATGTGTTGGCGCATACCAATTCCAAGGCTAACCAGGAGCGGGTGGCCAAAGAGAATAAAATAGAAGATCAGCAGCTATATCCTGATCAGACTTTTGGCGATACCTGGTGTGAACAATCTGCCGGGGAAAAAATATGCCTTTACTATTATGGCGCGGGGCATACTAACGGTGATAGCCTGGTGCATTTCCAGCATGCCAATATTGTTCATATGGGTGACCTGCTTTTCAACCGAAGGCATCCCTTCATAGACCGGTCCGCGGGCGCAAACATAAAAAGCTGGATTTCCGTACTGGAAAAAGCAATAGATAAATTCAGTAGAAAAACTTTATTTGTTTATGGTCATGCGGCTGATGGATACGATGTTACAGGAAACCTGGATGATTTGAAAGCATTCCGCGACTACCTGGGCAATCTCCTGAAATTCACTGAGGCTGAAATGAAATCCGGCAAGACCCGTGAGGAAATCCTGAAAGCGACTTCCATTCCAGGATCGCCTGAATGGAAGGGAGATGGCATCGATCGTCCCTTGCAGGCGGCATTTGAGGAACTGACACCAAATACCTGATCGGGCATTGTGAATTGTTCTATACTGCGGCTAATGTGCCAGGTTAGTCATTATGGCTACCTGCCCTATGGTTTCGGAACTGCCTGCAATAATTTTTCAAGAACATAATATACAGCGGGGCAAAAACCGGCATTCTTAAGAGTGAGTTGCGGCCTCTTAAGAAACACATCTTCATTGGTATAAGGGAATCTTTCGCAGTCTGAGGGCCTGACCTCATATATCCCGCAAAGATTATCAGCTCCCAAAAAAGGGCAGGGAGTCTTTTTTACTACGTAGTCACCGTCTTCATCCAGGCGAAGATATGTCTCAATAAAATCTCCCTCTTTCATTTTCAGGTGACGGCTTATCCGTTTGATATCCGGTGTTTTAAACCTGGGTGAATAGTTCTTGCAGCAATTCGCACATTGCTTACAATCAATATGTGAAAATGCTTCTTCATGCAGTTGAGGTAATCGCTTCAATACATCATTCTTGCTGGCTCGTTGCAGAAAGCGCTTGTACTGCTTGCCGTGAGCGGCGGATTTCTTTTCCCAATTATCGAGTATCTTATCTGGCATAAACGGTGACTATAAAGACAGGCCTAATCAGGCATTGCTGATTCAAGCATTTAAGCCTACGCGCAAAACCCGTTATCAGTTGGTAAAGCCTTGCGCAAGGTATGCAGAATTCGGGCTTAAGTCCTTATTTTTGCAGATTCCCTATCATGAATTCCCTGCGCGAACAAATATTGATCCTTATAAGCACGCCGCTATATATTGTTATCATCGGCCTTGAATTGCTATTGAGTAATTATAGTCAAAGAAAATTGTATGGTTGGAAAGACACTGCATTCAACCTCTACCTGATGATATTGAATAGTGGTATTGACCTGCTTTTCCGTACAGTGTACCTGGTAATATTGGCCTATTTTTACAGGCACCGGCTCATTTCGTTGGAAAACCTTGTTCTCTATTGGTTGATGCTGGTTCTGGTGGAAGATTTTCTTTATTATTGGCTGCACCGTTTCGACCATGAGATCAGGTTTTTCTGGGCAATGCACGTGACCCATCATTCTTCAGAAGAAATGAATTTCACGGTTGGATTCAGATCTTCCGTTTTTCAGCCCTTGTATCGATTTATCTATTTTATTCCCCTGGCTCTGATGGGTTTTGAACCGCTGGATATAGCGTTCATATATTCCGCCACCCAAATTTGGGGCATATTCGTTCATACCGAGCTCGTTCGCAAAATGGGCTGGCTTGAATTGCTAATGGTAACGCCTTCGCATCACCGGGTACACCATGCTTCCAATCCCAAATACCTGGATAAGAATTTGGGAATGTTCCTGATTATATGGGATAAACTCTTCGGAACTTTTCAGCCTGAGCTACCGGATGAGGAATATGAACCCATGAAATATGGACTTACAAAGCCCATTGAAAGAGAAACACCGGTCACGATAGTGTTTCATGAATGGCAAAATATCTGGAAAGATATCAGTACCCATGGAATCGGATGGAAGCAGCGACTCATGTACTTGTTTGGACCACCCGGATGGAGCCATGATGGCAGTCGCCATACCAGCAAGGAACTCCGTGAATTGGAGGCGAAAAGCCAGGGCTCCGGAGCCATGGTGCAAAAGATGGAAGAAGAAGCGCTCGCAATCTGATTTCCCCTGCCGTCAGGAACCTTCAAAAGGATTATCCACAAGCTTTGCAAGGCCCCTTTGGGCTGCTTTTTTGTGCCTGTTTCGCCCTAACTTTGCCCATCTTTTTGAAAGGTCAATCCCGTAACATGAATCTATTTGAACAGCAGTCCGGAGAATTCCGTTCCAGGCATATCGGGCCCGATGAAACTCAAACAAAAGAGATGCTCAGGGTGATTGGACTGGCTTCCATGGAAGAACTGGTGAGCAGGACCATCCCCGCTTCGATCCTTTTAAAGGAACCACTGCAACTTCCGGCACCGCAAAGTGAATATGAATACCTGCAGGACATGAGGAAAATTGCAGCAGGCAATAAATTGTACAAGACTTATATCGGCCAGGGATATTATGGAACTATCACGCCCGCTGTGATCCAGCGAAATGTCTTCGAGAATCCCGGCTGGTACACACAATACACACCATACCAGGCGGAGATTTCGCAGGGACGATTGGAGAGTTTGCTGAATTTTCAAACCCTGGTATGTGACCTGACTGCATTACCCCTCGCAAATGCCTCACTCCTGGATGAAGCTACAGCCGCGGCAGAAGCAATGGCCATGCTGTTCCATCATGCGAATAAAGCGGATTCGATCAGCAAGCCAAAATTTTTCGTGGATCAAGCCATCTTCCCGCAAACTCTGGATGTATTGATTACAAGGGCGAATCCCATCGGCATTGAAATCGTTCAGGGTGACTATCGATCGGCCAAATTGGATCCATCATATTTTGGCGTTATTGTTCAATATCCCAATAATGACGGAGCAATTGAAGACTATCGCGAATTCTTTAGCCAGGTACATAATGCCGGGGCTTTCGCGGTAATGGCTACTGACCTGCTGGCGCTCACATTATTGATTCCACCCGGAGAACTTGGCGCTGATGTGGCAATAGGTTCGGCCCAGCGCTTTGGAGTGCCCATGGGCTATGGAGGACCGCATGCCGCTTTTTTTGCGACCAAAGAAGAATTCAAGAGAAATATTCCCGGACGAATCATCGGAGTGAGCATCGACGCCCAGGGAAACCGGGCCCTCAGAATGGCACTGCAAACAAGGGAACAACATATCAAGAGAGAAAAAGCCACTTCAAATATTTGCACCGCCCAGGCTTTGCTCGCAAATATGGCGGCGATGTATGCAGTATATCATGGGCCAGAAGGATTGAAACGCATTGCCAGCCGGGTAGCGGTGCTTGCGAATACACTCTCCAATGAATTATCAGAACTGGGTATCAACAACAACAATTCGAATTATTTCGACACTCTGAAAATCCGGGTGCAGGATTCGGCGAGACTCCGTGCCATTGCCGAAGCCAGGGAAGTGAACTTCCGATACTTTGATGAAGTGCATGTAGGCATCACCGTTGATGAAACCACTTCCCAAAAAGATATACTGGATATCCTCTACATATTCGCGGAAGCGCAGGGCAATAACAGTGCGAGCGTGAGTTTCGATTCAGATGCCGGCACAGACAATATTCCAAATTTTGCACGACGGAGATCGGCATTCCTGGAACATCCTGTGTTCAACACGCACCATAGCGAAAGCCAAATGATGCGTTATATCAAATTTTTGGAGAATAAGGACCTTTCGCTGAATACTTCCATGATTTCATTGGGCAGTTGCACCATGAAGCTGAATGCGGCTTCTGAAATGATTCCCCTGAGCTGGCCCGAATTTGCAGACCTGCATCCCTTTGTTCCGGCCAGTCAGGCCGAAGGCTATCATTATATCATAGACAAACTGAGCTCTTATCTCTGCACGATTACCGGATTTTCTGCCTGCAGCCTTCAGCCCAACAGCGGAGCCCAGGGCGAATATACAGGGCTGCTGACTATTGCTGCCTTTCACAGGGCCAATGGCAATGGGCACCGCAATGTGGTTCTTATTCCTATTTCGGCACATGGCACAAACCCTGCATCTGCGGTAATGGCAGGCATGAAGGTGGTAGTGGTAAAAAGCGATGAAGAAGGACATATTGATGTGGCAGACCTGAAGGCGAAGGCCGAACAATATAAGGAGAACCTTGCTGGTTTGATGGTGACCTATCCCTCCACGCATGGGGTATTTGAAGAGGCCATTAAGGAAATCTGCGGTATCATCCATGAAAACGGAGGCCAGGTATATATGGATGGCGCCAATATGAATGCGCAGTGTGGGCTCACCTCACCCGCAGCCATAGGCGCGGATCTATGCCATTTGAATCTGCACAAGACCTTCGCGATTCCTCATGGAGGAGGAGGTCCCGGCATGGGCCCGATATGCGTTGCTGAACATCTTGCAAAATTCCTCCCAGGGCACGAATCGCTGGCTCCTGCAAAACCGAAGCAGCAGGGAGATGGCTTTCATGCAGTGAGTGCAGCGCCTTACGGCAGCTCTTCCATACTCCTGATAAGTTATGGTTATATCAGAATGCTGGGAGGTTCGGGTGTGAAAGCCGCAACGGAATGGGCCATACTCAACGCAAATTATATGCGCGCCAGGCTGGAAAAATATTTTAATATTCTTTACCTGGGAAGAGAAGGTACCTGCGCCCATGAATTCATAGTGGACCTCAGACCGTTCAAGGCCAGCGCAGGCATTGAAGCGGAGGATCTGGCCAAACGCCTTATGGACTATGGCTTCCACGCTCCCACCTTGAGCTTTCCCGTGCCCGGCACCATCATGATTGAACCAA
>CALFNL010000231.1 GCA_937902875.1 uncultured Bacteroidota bacterium
TGTCGGCTTATCCAAAAGGCATATACCTTTTGGGGCTTCTCAGCAAAGACTATCAGCAGGTAGAAAGGATTATCAGGCAGTAGGATGGTACTTTAGGCTAACCGGAGCGTTAAAAAATGGGTTTACCAGGTTGAAAGAGGTATGAAAAAGGAAATGAATCTGAGATAATGGCCTCAAATATCGGGTCAGACGCATGCATCAACCCGGAATTCAGAGCAGGCAATAATTGAGTAATCATTAACCGAATATTATTATAACCATCAAGTATAGGTTAGAAATATTTCGTACATTGGGAAAACCCATTTGAATATGCAATGGAGAAGATTCAACGGTGAACATATCCACTTGCCCATCAAGGAAGAAGTAAGAGATGCTATCGTTCGCGAAACAGAAAAAGGATTCAGACTCAAAGTGTGCATTGGTACCGACTCCCAGGTAAAGGGTCCTGAAACTGAATTCGCCACGGTAATAGTATTTCTCCGCGAAGGACATGGTGGTTTTATGTTCATCCACAACGAAAAGACCAAAAAGCAGTTTTCCATCAAAGAGCGTATGCTGGTAGAAGTGGCCCGAAGCATTGAGATCGCCTATGAACTCTGCAATTTGTTTACCGAGTATGACGTTGACATGGAAGTGCATGCCGACATCAATACCAATCCTCATTTCAAGAGTAACGAAGCGCTGCGCGAAGCCATGGGCTATATCCTGGGCATGGGTTTTGCTTTCAAGGCAAAGCCGGAAGCTTTCGCGAGCAGTAGTTGCGCCAACAAAGTGGTAAACTGATTATCCTGCTGCTTCTCGCAGCCTGCGCATCCTCATTTGCATTTCCCGAGAGTTTTGCACACTCAAAACCGAGGGAGTGGGGCTCTCCATCTCTCCTGGTTTCCCTCCAGGGTTCAATGATTCAACTTATAAAATTTTCTTCGATTCCACAGCCACGCAGGAGGCCCTGTTCATCAACAAAATTTTGTCCTGCTCGCTTAAATGGATATCTGCGGTCTTGTCGGTGCCCACAATATGAAATGATGCAACTTTCCGGGTAGATAGTCTTTGCAGGTATGTATGTGTGACAGGCCCATTTCTAAATGTTACGTGCAGAATGCGGTTGCAATTGGTGGCCCCTGTATTTTTCAGAGTCATTTTAGTCTTCCCATCGTCGAAATTAATGGTAACAGTGGATTCTTCGTCAAAGCATTCAGGACCCGATCCCTTAATCACAAAGAATAAGTCAATGTCTTTTTTTCCTGCGTCCATAGACAGCAGAAAATAAGATGTTCCCACGCCAAAGCTCAAAAAACCTGTAGACAGCCTCGGCTGATTGTCAGCGTCCTTATCATTTTTCAGTGAACAGTCCTGTGAAAACCCCAGGGCCGGAATCATTAAAATGAGGAGTGCAGGTATCAGAAAATTCAAAATAATCCGCTTCATATTATTCAGGTTGTACTTTACTAAGATAGAATTGCTCATTCAGGTCCTCGATCATACTGAGGATGGCTTCTCTTCCTGTGTTCCGGATCGCGCTACTTACAAAATGACGTGGAAGAAATTCCCAATTCTCCCGCATCCTGTTTAGAAATGCCTTCACATTACTGCTAACAGTTAGTTGTGATACCTTGTCTGCTTTTGTAAATACCAGGCAAAAGGGAATCTCCCAATTGCCTAAATTATCTATGAAATCCAAATCAATCTGCTGAGGCGCATGCCTCGCATCTATAAGCACAAAAACATTCCCCAGGTTTTCTCTTTTGCGCAAATAATCTTCTATCATTTTTTCCCAGGTCTTTCTTTCCTTCATTGAAACTTTGGCAAAACCGTAGCCGGGTAAGTCGGCCAGGTACCACGACGCGCTTGCATTGGAAGTTCTCCCTTTGCCGGAAATACTTTCAATTACAAAATGGTTTATCAGGCGGGTCTTACCGGGAGTGCCGGAAGTTTTTGCCAATTTCTGATTATTGCATAGCATATTGATCAGCGAGGATTTTCCTACATTGCTGCGTCCGATAAAGGCGTACTCAGGCCTGTCGGGTCGCGGGCAATGCAGATAATCCGGGCTACTCACCAGGTAGCTTGCTGACTTAATGATCATGATTGCAAGATACAGGATTCGGCTGACCTCTAATTTCAAGGCGGGCCGTCTTTGCATGAGCGTCGTTCTTATAAATCTTAAGTTCCCTTACCTTTAATGAAGTGCATTACGGAAAACAGTTGATTCCGAATCTATCAAATTTTCAATTCATCACAATGCAAAAATGTTATTTAGTTCTTGTAGCTGCTATCACATTCACCATGGCGCGGGGCCAGGCCAATAATTTTCGAGATCCGGCCATAGATGTACAACATTACCTGTTTCAGCTGAAGCTTTCTGATAGTGACGATCATATTGAAGGAGATGCTCTCATACGGGTGCGCTTTCTGAAACCCGCGCCATCTCTCTGGCTCGACCTCGTACAGAATAACAGTGAAGGCAAGGGGATGCAGGTAAGCCTGGTAAGGGCTGGCGGGCAGGAACTCCATTTTTCTCAGAGCGACGATATACTAAAAATAGACCTGCCCCAGGAAGCCGGCGTGGGAACTGAAAAGGAATTCGAAATCATATATGCGGGAATTCCGTCGAATGGATTGATCATTTCAAAAAACAAGTATGGCGACCGCACTTTTTTCGCCGATAACTGGCCCAACCGCGCACATTATTGGATTCCCTGCAACGACCATCCATCCGACAAGGCGCCAGTAGAATTTGTGGTTACGGCTCCTGCACGGTACCAGGTTGTAGGAAACGGGATCCTGGAAGAAGAGACTAACCTGGATGACCATACGAAATTCACCCATTGGAAAGAAGATGTGGCCCTGCCCACCAAGGTAATGGCCATTGGCGTCGCCGCATTCGCTGTGCAGCAGGTAGGTTCCGTTGGCTGCGTACCCGTGTTCAGTTGGGTATTCCCCGAAAACAGGAAGGCCGGGTTTTACGACTATGGTCTCGCTCTGGATATCCTTCCTTTTTTCATGAAGCAGGTGGGGCCCTATCCTTACCGGAAGCTCGCCAATGTGCAATCCAAGACCATGTTTGGTGGAATGGAAAACGCCAATTGCATATTTTATGAAGAGAATTCAATAAGAGGAGATAGGAAGACGGAATCACTCCTGGCACATGAGATAGCACATCAATGGTTCGGTAATTCAGTTACTGAAAATCATTTCAGCAACTTATGGCTGAGTGAAGGTTTCGCGACCTATATGACGGATTTGTACCTGGAAAGCAAATATGGCAGGGATACCTTGAATAAGGAATTATTGGAACAGCGCGCACAGGTAATTCAATTTGCGAAGCAGAGGCAAACACCCGTGGTTGACAGTTCTACCCAAAAATATATGACACTCCTGAATCCAAACAGTTATCAAAAGGGAGGATGGGTATTGCACATGCTAAGGCGCAGGCTGGGAGATTCGATCTTTTGGAAGGCCATCAGTAATTACTATCGTGGTTATGCGGGAAAAAACGCCAGTACGGAAGATTTGCAACGTGTATTCGAAGCGGTAAGTAAGCAAAATCTGGCAGTATTTTTCCATCAATGGCTCTACATGCCCGGACATCCCCAACTCGGCATCCAATGGAAATACGAGAACCAGAGTAAATCAGTTAGAATCCGGATTGAACAAAAACAGCCATCCATTTTCGATTTTCCTCTGGAAATTGCTTTTAAGTCTGGAAACCTGCAAGTCCTGAAAACCATTCAGGTAAACAAAAAGGTCACTTCCATAAACATCCCGGCAAGTTTCCGGCCCAACCAAATCATTACTGATCCTCAAATAAAATTATTATTCGAATCAACGGTCTCGGAGCAATGATTCCCCGAAGCAGAATTTTTCTATTTAAAATCATGTAGAGAGAGACCGGGTAATCAGCATGGCGAAAAAGCAATTCCTGTTGGTATTTCATTAATTTCATATTGCTAACCCGTGTGCCATGTTGGTTAAAACATTTGGAAGTGCCGTGTACGGCGTTGAGGCTCTCACTATCTCCATTGAAGTGAATCATCTGAATACCGGGAAATTTACATTTGTTGTAGGTCTGCCCGACAATGCGGTAAAGGAGAGCATTGAGAGAGTGGAAAGTGCCATCAAATCCATCGGATGCAGGATGCCCCGCACCAAACTTGTAGTGAACCTCGCTCCTGCCGATATCCGGAAAACAGGTTCTGCATTTGATCTTGCAATCGCAATGGGTATATTGGCCGCCTCTGAGCAATTGAGCGATCCGGAAGAACTTACCCACTACATGATCATGGGAGAACTGGGCCTCGACGGAAGCATACAATCAATAAGAGGCGCATTGCCCATTGCAATAAATGCGAGGAAAGAAGGATTCAGGGGTTTGATATTACCGCAGCAAAATGCGCGGGAGGCAGGAATGGTTGACGGCCTTTCGGTTTACGGCGTGAATCATATTGCCGAAGTCATTCTTTTTTTCAGAGACCATGGCTCCCTGAAGCCGGTTTACATAAATACAAAAGAAGAATTCCTGCTTTCCCAAAACAATTTCGAGTTTGATTTTACGGAAGTAAAGGGTCAGGAAAATATCAAGAGGGCCCTTGAGATAGCCGCAGCCGGGGGGCACAATGCCATTCTAATCGGTCCGCCCGGTGCCGGTAAAACGATGCTGGCTAAGCGAATTCCCACCATACTGCCCCCACTCAGTTTGCAGGAGGCACTCGAAACAACCAAGATCCATAGCGTGGCAGGAAAGCTACCAGAAAACGCGACGCTTATCAGCAGGCGTCCTTTTCGTTCCCCACACCATACAATCAGCGATGTTGCGCTTGTGGGTGGCGGCGGAATGCCACAGCCCGGAGAAATTTCATTGGCTCATAACGGGGTTCTTTTTCTGGATGAATTGCCTGAATTCAAAAGAACCGTTCTCGAAGTGATGAGGCAGCCCATGGAAGAAAGAAGGGTTACTATTTCAAGAGCAAGAGTGGCCGTGGATTTTCCGGCAAGCTTCATGCTGATAGCATCCATGAATCCCTGCCCCTGCGGATATTACAATCACCCGGATAAAGAATGTACCTGCCCGCCCGGCGCCGTTCAGAAATACCTCAACAAGATTTCGGGTCCCCTGCTTGACCGGATAGACCTGCATGTGGAAGTGACACCTGTTTCGTTCACCGAATTGTCGGCTAAGCAAGGTGGTGAGGATTCAGGCACAATCAGGGAAAGAGTGATTATGGCAAGGGAGCAGCAGGATCTACGCTATAATGGCCATGCCGGAATTTATTGCAATGCTCAGATCAGCAGCAAAATGCTGAAAGATGTCTGCGCCATTGACATGGTCGGCCAAAACTTATTAAAATCTGCTATGGAAAAACTCAATCTCTCGGCGAGAGCCTATGATCGCATCCTTAAAGTTGCCCGTACCATTGCCGATCTTGCCGGCAGCAAGCAAATTAAAGCGGAGCATCTTGCGGAAGCAATTCAATACAGGAGTCTGGATCGTGAGGGATGGGCAGGCTGATCAGAAAAAACTATTCAAACGTTCCCGGGTTTGCATCAGGAACCTGCGGTAAAATTTCTTTTCGGCTTCTTTTTGAGAGTCCCTGTGGGGAGCCAGGCTACTTATAATGAAGGAAATTGTCTGGCCGGCCGTCTTCCTGATGATCCGAAGATCGAACCAAAAATTTGCATTCCTTACATAGAATGCATCCCATTGATAACGTCTGAAGATGCTTTCCAAATCCTTGGTGGGACCCCTGAATCCCTTGATCTGTGCCAGGCCTGTGATACCAGGCTTTGAGAGGTTTCTGAATTTATAATTATCTACAACGGCTGAGAATTCATTGCAATCCTGGTACATGTGCGGACGGGGCCCTACTATGCTCATGTCTCCAATAAGAACATTAAAAAACTGAGGAAACTCGTCAATATTTGATTTGCGCAGGAATCTTCCGATCCGTGTGATGCGCGGATCATTTTCCATCGCCTGCTTGGAATTGGCCTCATCGTTCATCACCATAGTCCTAAACTTGATACAATTAAAAGACCTGCCAAGAAAGCCCACACGCTTTTGAACAAAGAACACCGGACCCCTTGAACTAAGCTTGATCAGAATGGCCACAAGTGGCAGAAACCAGCTCAGAATAAAAACAATCGCGAGTAGCGAGAATACTACATCGAAGAACCTCTTGTAGGTGAAATAATTTTTCCTTTGCTGAATAAATTCACGCAGATAGAGATTTCCTTCAAGGTTTGGGCTTTTACGATAGGATAGTGTTTTAGTGCCAGATATATGCATTATGGTCTTTTTTAATAGGTTTGAGTATTCGGCAAATTCAAGGCAATCAATATCTTAAAGGTTATAGCAAAACCCGTGCAAAGAAAGCCAATTTTCTCAAAAAAAGCTATCAAGATATTTTATTTGCATTCTTTTATTGGAAACATTTATTACCCTTAACTATATTTTTAACAATCTGACTCTCACCCCGCAAAGAACGTTGCATTTCTAAAAAAATTTTCAGAATATCCCGAAAAGACATAATTTCTATAACAGACTAAGTGTTTTCCCTAATCTGATTGTACTCCCAAGGCCGGATTTGCCATTCTTTAAGTCTTGCTGGTATTTTATTACATTTGCAACCTGAGGCAGGAAATTCTCCCAAACCCATAAAAATCTAAATCTTCCAAATAATTCTATGGCAGAAAGCAAAATCGAGTCCAATGACCTGGTCTCTTGGAATGACCTGAAACTTGCCATCCTGGGTTTATTTAAGTTTTTTTTTACTTGCCTGGCCTTCATTAAATCAGCGATCAAAAAAAATATTATAGCCTTATTGATCTTTTCCATTGTTGGAGGGTTGTTCGGGTATTCGTATTATTTATTGCATCCCCCTTATTATGAGGCAGAAATGATAGTCCAGTACAATGATCTGAACAAGAAAACCTATTATGAAATTATAGCCGGATTGAACAACCTGCTTATATCGAGATCATATAGCAAATTCTCAACAGAACTGGGCATTAGCGAAAAAACAGCGCACCATGTTAATAATCTGGAAGCAATGAGTATTAATAATGTTACTCTCAAAGAAGATACATCTTCAAAGGTTGGTCAACCGTTCAAAATTTTGGCCCGGATGAAGACCAATGATATTATTGATACCATGCAGGAGGCAATTTTCGATTATCTCAGGAATAATCCCTACCTCAAAAGATTAAAAGAGGGGCAAAAAAGAATCCAGGAGGATATGCTGTCGTTTATAGACAAGGAACAGAAAAATCTCGATACACTCAAGGCGAACTATAGCCAAACACTGGCCACGCTTAAAATGCCTTCCACTTTCTACAACAATGCCATCAACCCTGCCGATTTATATCAGCAATCTCTCACGCTGGCTTATCAAAAGGAGGCTACATTGAGATGGCTGAATAATGAATCGGAAGCTGTAATGCTGATTTCTCCTTTTAAGAAAACTGAAACGCCTAAAAAGACCACCCTTAAAATTCCACTGCTCATTGGATTGGCTTCCGGATTCCTGCTTGGGCTTATCATATCGGCGATTGCTGAACTCAAAAGAAAAGCATTCACTAAATAGGATTTCCAAACGTCATATTTCTCAACTACCACCAGATGCGCATTAAACCAAGTACTATTTTATCATGAGGGCTTTAGTAAATAAAATAGCTGGAACTTGGTTAGAGCAGTACAAGAATAATATCCTCCTCAAGCGACTGACAACCATTCTGGGAATCGATATCCTTGTAAAAGCTTCCGGCTTTATTTTACTTCCCGTTTACTTAAGATTGATGACCCAGGAAGAGTATGGTTTGTATAATTATTTACTTTCCATCATCTCTACCTTTGCCATCGTTCTAAATTTCGGTCTCTATATCCCTCTCAGCAAACTCTATCACGATTTTAAAAATCCGGAACGAAAGGGCACCCTCGTTTTCACCATTAGCATCACACTGATCACTATACTGGTCCTTATTATTCTTCCCATTTATTTTTTCAAGATTGATTATCCCATCACCAATTTTTTATTTAAGAATGCAATACAATATGGAAACTACAGGGGAATTGTGTTGTTGGCGCTCTTAATGACCGTGCTTAGTTTCATGCTCACTAATTTTTTCTATACAAGTGAAAAAATTAAGGTAGTAAAGAAATATAATTTGTCCCGAATAATCCTGGTCAACCTGGTCGCACTTTGGGCGCTTTATCTAATTCAGGGTGATAATGTAAAGACCAGGCTCGAATTCACTTATCTCTCAGAATTATTGATCTTCTTAATATTTGTGGGGTTTCTAATCAAAGATCTGAGTTATCATTTCGAACCTAAATTGGCCAGTAATTCTTTAAGAATGGGCCTGCCCATAATGATCTCTGCGATTTTTGGCATTGTGATAAATTTCAGTGATAAATTTTTTCTGGAGAAATATGGGAGCCTCAAGGAGCTTTCCAATTATTACCTGGCATTCTCATTTGCCAGCATCATACCCACCATTTTTGCGTCTTTGCAAAATGTGTGGGTCCCTCTATTTATGAAGGAGAAGGACCTCAGAAAAAATCTTCAGAAAACAAACAAACTCATTGTAAGACTGATCTGGATATTCTTAGTGCTGGGTGCAGGAATGTGGATCTGTTTTAGGATCTTGCTATTGACGGGGATCATTCCTCAAAAATATAGTGAAGTAACCTATATATTGCCGCTTCTATTGGTTACGCAAATTGCAACTTCTCTATCACATTTATTCAGTAATTACCTTGTATATTTTCATAAAACATATGCCGTTTCATTGACCGGATTATTGGCATGTGGTATCAGTCTGGGCCTTGGCATTCTGCTTGTGCCCCTTTGGGGAGTTTATGGCGCGGCGTCAGTTAGCCTGGCCGCAAACCTCTTTTATCTGATTGCCTTTTATTTTCTTGTGAGATATTACGCTAATAGTAATTTGATCAAAATAAAATCAGAAAAAGTTCAGGCTTAGTATGGGAGCAATGCAAAAGACGATATTATATCTGAAATTCTTTGTGAAGACCTTCGCGAATCATCCTTCAATGAAAACTATTTTGGGATCTTTGCGCTACTTTCCTTACTGGTTAAAGTTGATGTGGACAGGCAGAAATTCGATAGCCGATAAAATGCCCTGGCTCTCATTTCCTTCAATAAAATATTTTGAAGAAATCCAAGAGCCAGAAATGCTTCTATTTGAATATTGCCCGGGCGGATTCACATTATTCTGGACCTCAAGAATAAAAAAACCAGTCTCAGTTGCACATGATGCCGAGTGGTATCATCGTTTAAAGAATGATTTCTTGAAACAAGGAATTGGCAACGTTGGCTACAGACTTGCGGAAGGCCAACCCGACAGTTATTTAAATAAGAAAGATTTAGAAGACCCGAAGCACTACATATCATCTGATGAAGCTTATGCTGCAAAGAGTTTTGAAAATTATGTCAGGCAAATTGAGGAATTTCCCGATGAATATTTTAGTTCCATAATCCAAAAGAGAGGCCTATGATGGATCTTGCACCCATAGCGCTGTTTGCCTATAATCGTCCTGATCATCTAAAAGGAACCGTTAACTCATTATTGCAAAATTCAATTGCATCAGAATCTGAATTATGGATATTTTCCGATGCTCCTAAAAATAACGAGGCTTCCATTGCTGTGTCAGAAGTAAGATCGTTTCTAAAATCTGTAAAAGGATTCAAAAAAATTCATATTATAGAGCGGGAGCAAAACTACGGTTTGGGCAAAAATATTATCGAGGGTGTAACATCGGTAGTGAGTCAATATGGAAAAATTATTGTTCTGGAAGATGATTTGATTACTTCTCCATATTTCCTCCAGTTCATGAATGATGGTTTAACAACTTATCAAAATGAACCCGATGTGATTTCAGTTCACGGCTACCTTTATCCCGTTACAAAAAAATTGCCCGAGACTTTTTTTGTAAGAGGCGCTGATTGCCTGGGATGGGGAACCTGGAAGCGAGCCTGGGAACTTTTCGAAAAAGACGGAGCTATTCTCCTTGACAAAATCAAGAAAAGCGGGCAATCCCACGCATTCGATTTTAATGGCGCCTATCCATACAGACGAATGCTGGAGGACCAGGTGGCGGGAAAAAATAATTCCTGGGCCGTGCGATGGTACGCTTCGGCTTTTATCAACAACAAATTCACATTATACCCCGGAAGATCATTGGTTTTTCATGCCGGAGGAGACGGATCCGGCGTTAATACAGGATTTGATGAAATACTAAATACTAAATTATCTGATCGGCCCATCCATGTTGTACCCATGAGACCCACACAAAATGATTTGGCCGTAAAAGAATTTGGAAAAGTGTTGGCAAAGCTTAGTAATCCTCCCCTGATTTTCAGGATCAGGAGGAAACTAAAAAAATTATGGAACCAAAAGAGTGTGAAGAAATAATTTGTAATACGCAATGAGTAACCAGAAATATATGTAAATGGGAAAGCTAGAGTCGGCGAAGGAATTTTTTAGAAGGACAATCCCTTCCAAATATGGATGGTCTGGGAATTACATGTCCTGGCATGAAGCCCTGTCGCATTCCGGGGGATACGATGATAATAGCATCCTCCAAAAAGTGAAGAATGCAACAATTCAGGTTAAGGAAGGCAGAGCAAAATTTGAAAGAGATGCCGTATTATTTGACCATATTGAATATTCCTGGCCCCTGCTATCCTCACTGCTTTGGATAAGCGCCCAAAATGGGGGTAATCTGAAAGTGATTGATTTTGGTGGATCCCTGGGCAGTTCCTATTTCCAAAATAAATTGTTCCTGGATAAATTGAAGACGGTAGAATGGAACGTAATCGAGCAGCGTAATTTTGTTGAATGCGGAAGGCAATTCATCCAGGACGGCAGACTTAGATTCTTCAACGATATTAACGAATGCATTCAGGAAAGAGGAATTCCGGATTTGATCCTGTTTGCATGTACGCTTCCATATCTCGAAAATCCTTACGGGTTATTGTCAGAAATATTAGGTTACAGGATACCATACCTGATTATTGACAATACACCCTTCAATTTTAAAGACAGGGACAGGCTTACTGTGCAAAAAGTGCCTCCTTCGATATACGAAGCATCATATCCCTGCTGGTTTCTCGATTATAAAAAAGTTCTTGCAACCATTCGAACTTATTCCATAATTGTAGAATACCTGAATGACTCAACAATAATTCTTGACGGAAAAAAACTGCGATACAGGGGCCTGCTGGCAGTAAGTAAATCCAATTAGATGAAAATAATTAAGACAATACTCGAATCAGACATTTTTTCCAGTCACCCGCCTGTTCTGTTTGATATTGGTGCTTCAGGTGAAATCAACCAGAAATGGAAAGCCATTGGTCCCTATTCCATCTGCGTTGCATTCGATGCCGATGACCGGGAGTTTAAGATATCAGAACAAAAGGGTTCAGGTTTTAAAAAATTAATTTCATTTAACAGAATCGTCACCATTGACGATTCCGGCTCGGCGCCATTTCACCTGACTCAATCTCCGTTTTGTTCAAGTTTGCTTGAACCCGATGCCGGGAAATTAAGGCCCTGGATATTCAACAAATTATTCACGGTTGAGAGAACCATTTCCCTACCTTCCATAACATTGAAAGAAGCATTGAATCAGCTCCAACTGGATTATATAGATTGGTTCAAATCGGATACCCAGGGCACCGATCTAAGACTATTCAGGAATTTGAATGCTTCAATTTCCGATACGGTTCTTGCCGCAGAATTCGAACCTGGAATTATCGACGCATATAAAGGGGAAGATAAACTGTATATGCTGATGGAAGAAATGCAGAGCAGACAATTCTGGTTGTGTTCTATGGAAGTGAAAGGAGTACAAAGAATCAGGCCGGAATATGCAGAAAAAATTGGGAATGGCTATACCAAACGGATCATAAAGAAATCACCAGGATGGGCGGAAGTAACTTATCTCCGTGAAACGGCAAAGAATAAGCGACAATTACTGCTTCTTTTAGTTTTCGCTGTAATTCAGTGCCAGTACGGCTTTGCGCTTGAGCTTGCCGACCAGGGAATTAAAGAATATCAGGACAAACTTTTTGAAGATTGCTGGAAAGCCGTTTGGGAGAAAGTTCGATCCGAAAAACCCAAAATGCCGTTGGTAATATTAAAAAGACAATTAAATAAACTCTTTTCCAATATCAATGACTAATTTTTGTACACTTTTCGATTCCAATTACCTTACCAGGGGGCTGACTTTATACCAGTCATTAACTAAAACCTGCAAAGAATTTCACCTATACGTGATCACATTTGATGATGCCGCTTATCAATACTTATTGAATTCAAAGCTCCCGCTATTAACCCCGATTGCGCTGAGTGATTTTGAGGACGAACAATTATTGAGTATTAAGAACACCCGGTCCCCTGCTGAATATTGCTGGACCTGTACTCCTTCTGTGATCTTGTATTGCATCGAAACTTTCGGAATCGACCAATGCACCTATGTAGACGCGGATATGATATTTTACCAGCATCCGGGCATATTGCTGGAAGAAGATAAAACGGCCTCCATCTTCATTACCAGGCATAATTACACTAAAAGCTATGACCAGTCTGAAATTAGCGGCATCTTTTGTGTTCAGTTCATGGGTTTCCGGAATACAAAAGATGGACTGGAAGCATTAAGATGGTGGCGGCAAAAATGCCTTGAATGGTGTTATGCCTATGCCGAAGATGGAAAGTTTGGAGATCAAAAATACCTGGATGACTGGCCTTCCAGGTTTAAAGGTGTGCATGTTATTCAGCATCCCGGAGCGGGATTGGCGCCATGGAACGTTCAACAATACAACTTTTCGGAAATAAATGGAAGTCCCTGGCTGAAGGACAAGAATACCCAGGCTTCTTTCCCCGTCATTTTTTATCATTTCCATGGTCTAAAATTTTATACTGATAATATTCTCTCCTTGAGTGGCACATTATATGAAATATCCGATACGGTGAAAAGACTATTTTATTTCCCTTATGTCAGAATGCTCATATCTCTTGCAAACGATATTCAGAAGTCTTATCCTGGCATTAAAATGCATGGGGCCAGCAGCCGATCACCATCAAAACAGAGCGCATTGAAGGCATTTATCCGCGAAAGACTGATCTTTATCGGCAAAGGGAAAATGTCTCTCTTCAGGCTCAGGAATTATAATTTTGCCAGGCATTATCATTTTCATAAAATGGATACAATCAACTAGACCTTTATGGCTTACATCTTAGATTTAAAAACTTTTACTGATAAAAGAGGCAATCTCACAGTAGTTGAAAAGGTAATCCCATTCAACATAAAAAGAATTTTTTACATCTATGGGGTGGATGATTCCGTTCGCGGAGGTCACCGGCATAAAACAACTTTCCAAGCGGCCATTTGTCTAAAGGGAGCCTGTCATATCCAAAATAACTCAGGAGAAAAAGAGGAGGAATTTATACTGGATGCGCCAAACAAGTGCCTGATCCTGGAACCAAAAGACTGGCATAAAATGGACCATTTTACAACCGATGCCATACTTATGGTACTGGCATCAGAATATTTTGACCCTAACGATTATATTTTTGAACCATATATACAATGATCGAATACGAAAACTTAGCCAAAAGCAACAGCCGGTTTTTCAACGAATACAGGGAATCATTTAACCGGGTATTGGAGAGAGGTTGGTATATACTGGGGGATTCGGTAAAACAATTTGAGCGGGAGTTCGCTTCTTATTGCGGCACGGCTTATTGCAGCGGGGTGGCCAATGGATTGGATGCAATGATACTTTCACTCAAAGCATTTCAATGGCGTGATGGGGATG
>CALFNL010000232.1 GCA_937902875.1 uncultured Bacteroidota bacterium
AAAAACATTTTCTTCAATTCGGTCACGTCTTTTTTCATATCGAAAAAGAGTTTGTACAGAATCTCCCTTTCGTTACTGAATTCAGCATGACTTACACTGCCATTCCCTGAGGCAAGCACTGGCATTCGATTCATATTCTGTTCGGGTAAGAATCGCTTCAATTCATTTGCACCTACGGAACGTTCAGTAGCGAGTAATGAAATCTGTTCCGCAATATTCTTCAATTCCCTCACGTTGCCGGGCCAGCCATAGTTAATTAACAGAGTTTTCGCTTCGTCATCCAATTGGATAGGAGTGGTCTTGTATCTTTCTGCGAAGTCGAGTGCAAATTTCCTGAAAAGCAGGATGATGTCTTCTTTTCGGTCTCTCAATGCAGGAACCCTGATGGGAACCGTGTTGAGACGATAATACAAATCTTCCCGAAATCTTCCATTGTGTGTGAGCACAAGTAAGTCCTTATTGGTGGCTGCAATAACCCTCACATCAGTTTTTTGAACCTTAGATGAACCAACCCTGATATATTCCCCAGCCTCGAGCACGCGTAACAGGCGAGCCTGTGTGCCATGAGGCAGTTCTCCTATTTCATCCAGGAACATGGTTCCCCCATTCACTGTTTCAAAATATCCTTTGCGGCTGTCCACCGCACCCGTGAATGAACCTTTTTCGTGCCCGAATAATTCCGAATCAATGGTTCCTTCGGGAATGGCTCCGCAGTTAACCGCTATAAAAGGACTATGTTTTCTTGACGACAATGCATGGATGATTTGGGAAAACACTTCTTTTCCCACGCCGCTCTCGCCGTATATGATCACGGTCAGGTCAGTAGCGGCCACCTGCACCGCCACCTGCAATGCATAATTCAATGCAGGTGAGTTGCCAATTATTCCAAATCTGTTTTTTACTGATTGAATTTCCATTTCTCAAATGCTTTAAAATAGAGGTTTCCGGATGCGATCACATCATTTCTCCAATCAGTGTAGCACCCGTACATTCCTTCACATTCACCTTCACATAGTCACCCTTATCAAGACCATTTTCCTTCTTTGGGAACACGATCACTTTATTATGGCTATTCCGCCCCATCCAGTGGTCAGCGCTCTTCCGCGAATCTCCCTCAATTAATACTTTGAATGTTTTTCCAAGATCGTTCTGATTACTTTGCAACGACATGTCCTGCTGTAATTTCACAATCTCTTCCAATCTGCTCTTCTTCAGCTCCAGTGGAACGTCGTCCCGAAATCTTTTCTGCGCCAATGTGCCGGGCCGCTCACTGTAATAGAACATATAGCTCATATCGTAGCGGCAATATTCCATAAGGTTCAGGGTATCGGCATGGTCAGATTCCGTTTCGGTGCAAAATCCCGCGATGATATCACTGCTGATACCACATTCGGGCATGATCTCTCTGATGCGATTGATCTTTGCCTTATACCATTCCCTGGTATAGGTTCTATTCATGAGCTGAAGAATCCTGTTGGATCCGCTCTGCACCGGGAGATGAATATATTTACAGATATTTTCATGACCGGCCATCGCCAACAGCACTTCATCTGTTATGTCTTTGGGATGCGAGGTGCTGAACCTCACCCGAAGCAGGGGAGATATGGCTGCAACCATTTGCAGCAAACCCGCGAAAGTAACGGGGTGGTGTAGCTGCCCGATATTGTTATCCTGGTTATTGGGGTCGGAAAGTAAAGGATTCCAGTAATAGCTGTCCACATTCTGCCCCAGCAGGGTCACTTCCCTGAATCCGGCCTCGAACAGGTCCCGGCATTCATCTACTATGGACCGGGCGTCACGGCTTCTTTCGCGGCCACGGGTAAATGGTACCACGCAGAATGAACACATATTATTGCATCCCCTCATTATGCTCACAAAGGCGGTCACTCCATTACTGTCAAGGCGCACTGGTGAAATATCCGCGTAAGTCTCTTCACGGCTCAGCAACACATTCACCGCTTTTTGGCCACCCTCGGCCTCTCCAATAAGGGCTGGAAGACTTCTGTAAGCGTCTGGCCCCACTACAATATCAACGAGTTTCTCTTCTTCCAATAGTTTTGATTTCAGCCTTTCTGCCATGCATCCCAACATGCCAACGAGCATACCGGGCCTGGCTTTCTTGATCTTCCGGAATTCAGTTAGCCTCTTGCGCACCGTTTGTTCCGCCTTTTCCCGGATTGAACAGGTATTCAAAAATACCAGGTCGGCTTCTTCCACATTGCGGGTTACTCCAAATCCTGAATCATTGAGAATTGAAGCCACGATCTCGCTGTCTGCGAAATTCATCTGGCAACCATAGCTTTCAATATAGAATTTCCTGCTGTATTCCACCGGATCGTCGCAAACAGGTGCATAGGATTCCCCCTGACGGTTTTCATCATGAATAGTATCCCTCTTCATGTTTAACATCGGTTCATTCATATCGAGTTGGCAAAGATAGCCAAATAATAAGAATAATAATGCCAGTTTGACAGGTGAGCGAGGCGGCATTCCATGAATTATGATCAGGAATTCAAATAAAATCCGGCAATGATCAGAAGTGTAGCGGGCTTTATGGCGGGCCTCCTTTGAAAGGCAGCATTAGTCCGCTGCATGGGGGGAATGAGCGGCAAAAGGGATTCGAACCCT
>CALFNL010000233.1 GCA_937902875.1 uncultured Bacteroidota bacterium
ATCGACAAATTAGTGCCCAACAATGATAATTCCCTTCTCAAAGTTGTATTTCTCTATTCCATTGAAAATGTAGGAAATTCATGGTTTTACGACTCGAGCAAGGCCGGCGAAACTTTCAAAATAGTTGATTTCAATTTCAAATGAAAGGGACTTCATCAATCCACAGAAATCATTCCATTCTCTTGACCACGTAACAAATAATTGAGCCCCATCAAGTGCCAGCCCCTGGCTATATCCGAAAAATAGACATTACCTTTAACCAGATGCATTGAAGGGATGAATATTGCAAGCCTAAAATTGATTTAAAATACAATAGGGAATTGACTTTATAGGAGTCTAATGCTCTAAAGCCACGTACCTGATTAGTAACCATAAAAAATCATCATATGGATGCTTCTTTCAAACCAAAGGGCTACAATTCTCTTTCGCCTTATTTAATTGTGGACAATGCACCAAAATTGGTGGACCTGCTGAAGAAAATCTTCAATGCAAAAGAATTGAGGAAATTTGAAAATCCTGATGGCACTATTATGCACATAGAATTAAAATTAGACGACAGCGTAATCATGCTTTCCGACAGCAGCGCCAAATATCCCGCCAACAAAACAATGCTTCATTTTTATGTTTCCGACGCATTTAAGACATTTCAACTTGCTATTGATAACGGTTGCAAAGCAATTGAAGAACCGGTCAATAAGGAAGGCGATCCAGACACCAGGGGAGCATTTATGGACTTCGCCGGGAATTTTTGGGCCGTCGGTACACAGAAGTCATAGTAGTACTCGCCGCGAAAAATCTGCAATTGGTGACCAAATAGCTTACCTTACTATTCAAACCTTTAACCATGGCCTATATTCAGAATGACCGCCGAAAATTTCTACAGTTGGGAGCCACGGGCGTGGCTGCTGCTTTTTTGGGAGCAGTTCCTAAAATCAGTTTCGCTCAATCCGCCCCCCTTATTGACAAAGGGATTATAGTGAATGAAGATGAGGGAATACATATTTTGACAAGACGCAAAGTGCCAATAACCGTAAAAATTTCAAAAGCAAGGCATGGGGTAGATAATATTTCGTTTTGTACAGAAGATATGATTCCTGGGCGAAAGATGCGTATTCATAAACACCTGAATAATGATGAACTTATTTTTATTCACAAAGGGGAAGGCCTGCTAACTCTGAACGAAGACTCCATTACAGTAAAAGCCGGGACCGTTGCGTTTGTACCGAGAGGCTCATGGCATGGACTGGATAATACGGGCACGGAGAATCTCCTCATGGTTTTTCAGTACTCACCGGCCGGTTTCGAAGAATATTTTATTGAGAACGGTACACCCGTGGGAATGCCGACTAAAGTTAGAACCGAGGAAGAATATGCAATAACAGAGAAGAAGTATGGAATGGTTTATAAAGATAAACAACGCTGAATTCTCCCACTGGCAAACTCCAGCTTCCATCAATCTTATACTAAATAGGAAAACTGCAAAGGTGGCGGTACTAAGCAAACTGCGACTGAAGCCCATCTTTCATCAATTGAAATTCTACCGCGTTTCGAATAAAGCCATACATTTTCTATTTTACTTTTAGTCAATAACTTCAATTGAACAATTCTGCGAGGTCTTTCATGGCCGACCGGATGCGTCAAAGCTATAGAGTCCCAACAACCCAAGCTAAAGCAAAGGCTACACTTCACTAACCTGACAACAACATTGAGAGGCACCGCCAAAGTAACAGCAGATGATAGAATCAAATTCGTTTCAGTTTGGGAATCATGGAACTTAATGTAAATCTTCGCACCAACAATGAAAATATCAACGACACTCATTATGGCATTAATTGCCTCAACCATTCTTTTCGGGCAAACCCATAAAGAAAATTTGAAGATCACCCACCTTACGGGGGACTTCTATGTATTCACAACCTACCAGGAATATAAGGGAACTCTTTTCCCATCAAATGGACTCTATTTGGTTACCGACAGTGGGGTGGTGATGATTGATACGCCCTGGGACAGTACCCAATTCCAGCCTCTTCTTGACAGCATAAGATACAAACACAAACAAAAAGTATTAATTTGTATTGCAACACATTCACACGAAGACAGAACCGGCGGCCTGGAATACTACAGACAAAAGGGAATTAAAACCTTAACGACTTTTCAAACTGACAGTATATGCAGGGAAAGAAATGAAAAAAGAGCCGAGTTCCTGTTTTCAAAGGATTCTACTTTTAGGGTCGGACAATATTCATTTCAAACTTTTTACGCGGGACAGGGGCATACCCCCGACAATATTGTAATATGGTTTTACAGGGCGAAGATTCTTTACGGCGGTTGCCTGGTCAAGAGTATGGAAGCCAATGACCTTGGCAATCTCAACGATGCCAATACCGATGAATGGGAAACCACCATCCGAACAATTCAGAAGAAATTTGGAAATCCTAAATACATTATTCCCGGACATCAAGGCTGGACAAGCAATAAATGCCTGGATCATACCTTAAGACTTTTGGAAAAAAATAAAAAGGAAAATCATAGCTAAGATCAGATCTACATGAGAAGTCAAGGCCAATCCGTAAAATTTTCTGTTTACCAGGCCTGTTTACATTTGATGGACAGATCTCCAAATTTCCTGCCTTTCTCTAATCTGCATTCCGTTTCCCAATATGTAGTTGCCAGTGAAATAAAATTTTCTTCATGCTGCTAAATTGAAATTAAGGTGAAAGAACAAAAGGAAATCTCAAACAATCCAATTAAGTCCAATCCCTCCTCAAATTATTTTGAAACGATTATTATTGGAGGCGGTCAGACCGGTCTCGCAGTAGGTCATGCCCTGGCAAAAAATGGCCATTCATTTATTATTCTCGACTCAAACAAAAGAATTGGGGATGCATGGCGCAACCGTTGGGATTCCCTGAAACTGTTCACACCCGCCTACCTGGATGGCCTGCCCGGCATGCCCTTTCCCGGCAGGCAACATTCACTCATTTCAAAAGATGAGATGGCTGATTACCTCGAGCTATATGCAAAACAGCTCAAACTACCCGTACTGACGGGCCATAAGGTTGACAGGCTCTATAAGCAGGGAAATAATTTTATAGTTTCGGCAGGAGACAGGGTTTTTGAATCGAAAAATGTGGTGGTAGCCATGTCTAATTTTCAAGACCCAAGAATACCGGAATTCGCCAAAGAAATAAATCCCTCAATAGTACAGCTACATTCGAATGATTACAGGAATCCATCTCAACTAAAAAAAGGAAGCGTACTGGTGGTGGGTGCCGGGAATTCAGGAGCAGAAATTGCCCTTGATGTGGTAAAAGAACATCAGACTTTTGTGTCAGGAAATGAAGTCGGTCATGTCCCTTTTCGCATTGAGAGTTTCATAGCCCGCTACCTTCTGGTGCGAATGGTTCGGTTTGTAGGACATAATATTCTAAACACCAGCACCCCGATGGGCCGCAAGTTGAGACCCAAGGCACTGGTTAGCGGAGGTCCGTTGGTGAGAACAAAGCCAAAGGATTTGACAGGCGCCGGCATTGAGCGCGTTCCAAAAGTAGTGAGCGCTAAAAATGGATTGCCGCTCTTGGCCGATGATCGTGTTCTTGAAGTAGAAAATATCATCTGGTGTACTGGATTTCGATCCGGTTTCTCCTGGATTGAGTTACCGGTACTTGGAGAACGAGAAGAGCCTTTTCATGAAAGAGGTGTCGTTCACAAAGAACCAGGACTCTATTTTGTTGGACTGCATTTTCTATATGCCATGACATCCAGCACTATCACCGGCATGCAGAGAGACGCCAGATATATTGTGAATCGGATACTCCATACATAACAAAAATCGGGATGCTGCTCAACCATTCAAAAACAGCATGTAATCTAAATTAACTAAATATATATTTCACAAATAAAAATTGCCGGAATCAGGGAAATCGACAGATTTGGAAATTGTTCAAATTGCGCAATTGCCCCACTCATCCTTGGTTTAGAGGCCTCTTAAATAAAAGATTAAGATATCAGATACCTGAGCATTGAAGCAGGTCAATGGGCTCAGGAATCATCTGCCTTTGTAAAGTTGGCTCATAATTATACGCAGAAAGCAAATTGCCCAAATTGTAAAATGAGTTTTATACCTAATTTTCCAACCAAATTACACCAGGATGCGGCTGAAATAGTCAGAGATTACTTTTTATCCAGACCAGGTGTGGATACGGTTTTGGTTGTGAATTCCTGCGCACGCGGAGAGGCAGTTCCAGAGAGCGATTTAGACATTGCAATTCTTGCAAAGCCAGGAACAGACGCGAATCGAATAAAAACTTTCGAAACCGACTGGCTAAACTATTCGGCAAGTCAGTTGGCAATTTTGAGGTATAAACAATCAACGCCCTTTTCCCATCTTCATTTAGACATCATTACCGGAAATTACATACCCGCAACCATCGAATTGGGTGAACCTATTGACAATTTTGAAATTGAAATTGGCAACCAAATTTGTTATTCAGCACCAATGGATAATGCGGGTCCATTCTTTCTAACGCTGGAGTCGAAATGGCTACCCTATTACAACAACGACCTAAGGTCAATTCGGCTGCAAATGGTGAGGAATGCCTGCAACTATGATTTGGACCACATTCCTTTTCTAATAAAGAGGGGCTTATATTTTCACGCTTTTTACATATTGAACAAGGCATTTCAAGAGTTTTTGCAGGCAATTTTTATCGCAAATAACACATACCCGATTGCTTATAATAAATGGATTAAGGAACAAGTTGTGAACTATCTCAAAATGCCTGATCTTTACCCCAGGCTTTCACCCATTCTTTCAGTGAAAAATATTGAAAGCAGGGAAATGAATGATAAAGCAAAAATGCTCCGACGACTCTTAAGCGAATTGACAGATGACTGACACCAAAAATCCAAACCCGCCACCGTATAATTGTGTCTCGATAAATGGTAAATACCAACGCTTAAGCAAGCATACGATAAAATATTTAAAACCCAAATGGCATGTAGATGAGCAAGGGAACACCAAAACTGTTTAATAAATGAGGCAAACCTGTATCGCTTCTTTTTTGAACACCGATGGCTTCGACAAATTCCAAAATAAAATACGAATATGTTCTTCACTATCACGACTATTATAAAATGCTAAAGCACTCTTATTTCAAATGGATACTCGCTTTTATTCTTCTCCTGATTATTCTCTCCGCGTCCATCGTTTATATTTGGTCCGGGATCATTCTGAACAAGACTTACAAGGTTCCACTCTCCGGAATTCAAGTTCCAACTGACAGTGCATCCCTGGCAGAAGGAAAAAGGCTCATGCTCATTGAACACTGCGGCGACTGTCATGGAGAACAGCTCAAAGGAAAAGTACTGAAGAAAATCCCCTTTATTGTGCAGTCTGTCGCTCCCAACTTAACCTTGATCATCCCGGGTTATTCCAATGAAGAATTGATGAGGCTGATAAGACAAGGCGTAAAAAAGAACGGGAAATCGGTTTTCGGGATGCCGTCCTTCATGTATTATGAATTAAAAGAAGAATCTCTGGCCAAAATCATCGCTTATCTCAGAACGCTGAAACCGCTGGAATCTTCACCCGGGCTTCCCGCGTCCATCACCTTCTTCCCGCTGGGTCGCCTGAGATTGATTCAGGGCAGGATCAAACCCATTGCCTCCCTTATTGATCATGATGCACCAAGGCGATTTGCCAACTTCGATACTTCAATCCTTGCATTTGGAAGATACCTTACTATGACTGCCTGCGCGAGTTGCCATGGCAGGAAATTGAAGGGGCTGGCAGGATTCAGTCCCAACCTCATCATCGCAGCGGCCTATAATCACGATCAATTCATACACCTGTTAAAAACCGGCCAAGGTGGTTTGGGCCGAAAAGATCTGGGTGAAATGAGCTCAATTGCAAAAAATCACCTCTGTTATTTGAACGATAAGGAAATGAATGCCATTTTTGCCTTCTTAAAAACCCTTCCCACCCAAAAGGATTGAAGGATTTCCAAATGAACAGATTTTTTTGGCATCAGTACCCATACCAGGTGTTTTAAATACTCTTAGATTTTTCCCGCCGACGCGGACTAGGATTCTTCTCAAATCAATAAAGGATCAATTTTATGGACATTTCGCAAATTAAACTCGCCGATGAAAAGGATATTGAAAAAGTAATTCCAGCCCTGAGAGAATTGAGGCCCCACCGAACAGAAGATGACCTGAGAAAACTTCTTCCAATTCAATTTAACGAAGGATACAAATTGGCATTTGTTGGAAATGATGAATTGGCATATGCCGTAATCGGCTTTAGGATCCTGAATTTTTTATGGAGTGGCAAGACATTATATGTTGACGATCTCTCAACCTTACAATCACACAGGAATAAGGGTCATGCCGCCCAATTGTTCAAATGGACAATTCAATACGGAAAGCACAATCGCTGTGAACATTTTTCGCTCGATTCTGGCTTCCATAGAAGAGATGCATACAGGTTCTACCTTAACCAGGGCCTATTCGTGGAATCCATTCATTTTGGGAGGAAAATTGATGAGCTTGGAACCTGAAATATGGCACAGGTCCTTATTAAATTCATTGAATGTTTGGACTAACCATGAGACAGGCCAGAATTATTAAAAGTCATTAGATTCATTTGTGAGGCATTTCACAAACAAGAATTCAACCATCATCTTTGAAAAAATTGAAAAAAATAAAAAATGGCCCCTGGTTACTGACCCCTCTGTTCAGGATGCTGATCTATTTTTGTTTGTATATAATTGCCTCCTTTTTTCATCTCCCTTCTGTACAAAAATTCTTGTTTTTTCTGTTCCTGCTTTGGATTTGCCTGATAGACCTAAGGATTTTCAGAATATCGGTTGCCCCGGAATAATCCGCTGATTTAGATACAAACGAGAAAGCTGAGTTGAATACAATTTGGTTTTGAAACAAATTAAATCATCTGCATATGGATATTTTGGAAGAGCTAATCGGTCAAATCGAGATCCATTCTGTGGAGGGCATCAGGGAATGTTTTTCCCAGGGGATTGATCCCAATTCGCATTTCAAAGGAGAACCCCTCATTAATGAATTGACCAGCGAATATGCAAGGACTCCCAGGTTCAGGGAATGTGTCAGGGTCTTTGTGGATTATGGACTTCATTTAGAAGATGAGGTTCTTCTATCGGTACTCTTGGATGATGCCAAATCCCTTGAAGCCCACTTAAAAAAACAGCCGGAGGCTGTAAGCAAAGAATATAGCCTGCGCTGCGCTTATACGCCACTGTATCAAGCCACACTACTACATATATGCGCCGAATTCAATCACCTTTCCTGCGCCGAAATACTCGTGAGTAATGGCGCCAGCATTAACGCGAAGGCCGGATACGATGCCCATGGGTTTGGCGGACAGACTCCCATATTCCATACTGTCAATCAGAACTCAAATAATTCCATAGATATGCTGAATTTCCTGCTCAGCCGTTCCGCCGATTTGAAAATCGCTGTACCCGGTCTTATCTGGGGCAAGGGTTACGAATGGGAAACGCTGATCCCAGCGGTGAATCCCATCAGCTATGCCATGATGGGCCTGCTTCCCCAAATGCACCGGAATGAAATGACCATTTCAGAAATTGTGACATTGCTGCTCAAAAATGCCTATGGAATTGACTACTCGTCGTTGAATGTTCCCTGCGCCTATTTGAAAATAAAATGACCTATACAGAAAAAATTAATGCTTACAAATATATTTGAAGGCCAGGGCAGTAGCAAAGAATGGATTCGGTTTGAAGAAAATTTTCTTATTTTAATGATCCTGATCAAAGATAGTAGCAAGAAGCCATTCATGCCGCAGTTGCAAAAAATCGGGAAGCTATGACACAGGGCACTAAACTGACAATTATCAAGATGGTCCATACGATGATATGGATATTCTTCAACATTGTGATATTCTACCTGCTCTACTCAGTTATAAGAAATAAGATTGACAAATGGGTTTGGATTTGCCTCGGTTTAATTTTGTTGGAAGGCCTCGTGCTGCTTATATTTAAAATGTTCTGCCCCATTACTGTGGTGGCAAGAAAATATTCAAATTCCGTAAAAGATAATTTTGATATCTACCTTCCGAATTGGCTTGCCCGGCATACCAAGAGAATTTACACAACCATTGTCCTAATCGGCGTACTCATTTTGATTTACCGCTTGCTTCAAAGAGCTTCCTGAAAATGGTCTATTACAGGCTCTTCTGCCATCACTATCATAATGTCAGGATTTTCTTACCTTCATTTTAATCAAAACCCACTCTGATGCAAATACTTCGGATAGAACATAAGGTCCAAAATTTCGACAATTGGAAAAAAGCATTTGAAACCGATCCTATCGGAAGAAAGAAATCCGGCGTGAAACACCATCGCATCTACCGGCCGGCGGATGAACCCAACTATGTGATTATTGATCTTGAATTTGATGGCATGCAGGAGCTCCAATCCACACTTGCAGCGCTGAATAACCTATGGGGCAAGGTAGAAGGTTCGGTAATATTCAAGCCCCAAACGCGGATCCTGGAGCTGGCGGAGTCAATAGATTACAATTGAGATTATCCCAATCCTAACAATTGTAGGCAATATTGACACGTTTGAATTTTAGATTTCACTAAATGCTCCCTGGTGTGATGAGTGCCTGAAAACCGCTTAATGGCGAATTGCAGAAACTAATAATATCCTACCATGTCTCAGAACAAGCCATCTATTGGTCCGGGCAATCCTCCCCCCGACGCGATATTGATGCGGATGTTATTTGGCGGAATGATTCAACAATGCATAAGTATTGTTGCCCGATTAGGGATACCCGACCTTGTTGCACAAAAGCCTCAATCCGTAACTACCCTTGCCAAAGCCACAAAAACGAATGAAGATGCTTTATACCGCCTTTTGCGTATGCTGGCAAGCGTAGGCGTGTTTTCGCAAAACAACGCGCATGAAATTGGACTCACGGAAATTTCGAACCTGCTCAGGACTGATGTAGCCAATTCCCTCAACGCTTATGCAATCATGATGAGCGAGAACTGGCTCTGGCAAAACTGGGGTCAGATGATTTACTCAGTCGAAACCGGCAAAACTTCGCAGGAAAAGGTCCATGGCATGGGGAGCTTCGAATATTTAACGCAAAATCCACAGGCCGGCGAAATTTTTAACCGGGCCATGACCAGTCTTTCCCAGGCCGATGTTTCTCATATAGTAAACGCATATGATTTCTCCAGCGCCCGAAAAATAGTTG
>CALFNL010000234.1 GCA_937902875.1 uncultured Bacteroidota bacterium
TAACGGCCTTATTCACTATCGCCTGAATAACCAGGGTAAAGCTCAGTGCCACTGCCAGAAAGGCGCCAAAAGCATAGGGGCATTTCTTAAAAATCCTGATACTCCTGAATAAGAACAACAGATACACCAATACAATAACTGAGGCCCCGATTAATCCATATTCTTCAATAATGATCGCGAATATGAAATCACTATAGGGATGCGGGAGAAAATTCCGCTGCTCGCTGTTGCCGGGTCCCAGGCCAAGCCATCCACCCTTAGCAATAGCTATTTTCGCCTGCTGCACCTGGTATGCTGTCTCTTCCTTATCGGCATATGCAAAATCCTGAACGCGTTTGATCCAGGTGGGTAATCGCCCGATACTCAGAATTGCCGGCAGGTCTTTACTCCGATGCTCCTTTTGATCATAATAGGAAAAAGCAATGGTTGCCAGTATTACGATGGGAATAGCGGCAAGGCCTACAGTAACCAGGATATGCTTCATGCTTGCACGGCCAATGAATAGTAGCAGCAGGCTGGTAGAGCCGGTTAGTAATGCGGTTGATAAATTTGCCGGCATAATCAGAACGCAAATAATAGCCACGGGTATTATGAGAGGCAGAAAGCCTTTCCTGAAATCTTTGATGCATTCCTGGGAACGGCTCAGTTGCCTGGATAAATACATGAACAGAGAGAGTTTTGCCAGGTCGGAAGTTTGAAATGTGAGATTGATGATGGGCAGCCTGATCCACCTGCTACCCTCGTTGATACTGGCGCCAAAGAAAAGTGTGTAGATCAGCAATGGAATAGCAATTAGAAACAGAATGAGCGCTACGCGTGAATAAATGGTATAATTGATGCGATGGGCGAAATAAATGATCATGATCCCGATGCTGATGAATGCGAATTGTTTGAACAGGTAAGATTCCGTGCTCCGCGAAAGTTTATAGGCAAGCGTACCCGTACTGCTGTACACCACCAGCAGGCTCACCAGCGTAAGCAGCATCACCACCGCCCAAATCACCTTGTCGCCCCGGGTTTTATTTAGTAACTGATCCATTTTATAAATTAGGCATTAGTCAATAGTCATTGGTAGGTAGTCATTGGGTCAGCCGCGGCTATCAACCGCTCATTCATGGCTGTTCTTCACAATTCTCTCACTGCTTCTTTAAATTGCCTTCCTCTGTCTTCGTAATTATTGAACAGGTCAAAACTTGCGCAGGCGGGGCTCAGCAATACAACATCGCCCTTGTTGGCAAGGTGAAATGCTGCGTGCACGGCTTCTTTGGCGCTACCGGTATTTACCATCACCTGCACTTCATTTCCAAAAGCTTCATGAATTTTTCTATTGTCAACCCCAAGACAAACAATCGCCTTCACCTTTTCTTTTACCAGATCCTTGATAAGAGAATAGTCATTCCCCTTATCAATCCCTCCCAGGATCAGGATAACGGGTTTGGTCATGCTTTCCAGAGCATACCAGGTGCTGTTCACGTTAGTGGCCTTGCTATCGTTGATGAATTCCACGCCTCTCACGGTAGCAACCGGTTCCATCCTGTGTTCAAGGCTCTCAAAATTCATGACGGCGTCACGGATCTTTTCTTTCCGGATCCCGATCACCGAAGCCGCCAATCCCGCTGCCATGGTATTATATTGATTATGTTTTCCTTTAACGGCAAAATCATAGATGCTCATAGTCAGTGGTTCCTTTCCAGTGTTGACAGTCATCTTTCCGTCCCGGATATAGGCCCCTTTTGGTAGTTCGTAATTCATGGTAAATGGCAGTGGGTTAGAATTTAATGGTATTGTTTTCAGGTAATCCGTAATTATTTTGTCGTCGGCGCAGTAAATGAAATAATCATTTGCTGTTTGGTTTTTGATAATATTGAATTTAGATCGGATATAGTTTTCAAACCGGTACTCATAACGATCCAGGTGATCCTCCGTGATATTCAACAACACTGCTACATCGGGTCGGAAAGTTTCTATATCATCCAATTGAAAACTGCTGATCTCCGCTACATACAAGGGCTTCGGATCAAGCGCCACCTGCCTGGCAAAAGAAATCCCGATATTTCCAACCATAGCCGCTTCCAATCCTGCTGCATTACAGATATGCCAGGTTAGCGCCGTAGTGGTACTCTTTCCGTTGCTCCCGGTTATTCCGATCAGCTTGCTTTCGCCTTTGTGGCGGTAAGCCAATTCTATTTCACTGATAACTCTTATACCCGCCTGACGAATTTTTTTTACTAATTCGTTTTTTTCGGGTATGCCCGGGCTCTTCATCAGTTCCGTAGCATTCAGGATTCTCTCTTCGCCATGACCGCCTTCTTCAAAATCAATCCTGAATTCCAGCAATTCCTTCCGGTATTTTTCCTGAATGATTCCTCCATCGGAAACAAATACTTCAATTCCTTTCGTTTTTGCCAGGATCGCTGCCCCCACGCCGCTTTCTCCAGCGCCCAATATTACCAGCCTGTAGTCCATACGAATTCAATAAAAATGGTCTTTCAATGGATCGATTTCCTGCTCTACTAAAACACGAACTTCTGAAATGAGTCTTTCTGCGTTCAGGGCTATAGTTGGTTTTTCAGTAGACAGTTTCATTATCTGCCACCACCGCTTCACTACCTCATCTTAAGGGTGGCTATGGCAAACAACACACACAATACGGTCACGATCCAGAACCGCACGGCAATCTTGCTCTCGTGATATCCCAGCTTTTGATAATGGTGGTGCAAAGGACTCATCAAAAAGATCCGCTTCCCTTCGCCATATTTTTTCCTTGTATATTTGAAATAACTCACCTGGAACATCACGCTCAGCAATTCCACCAGAAATACTCCGCAAAAAATGGGTATCAATAATTCTTTCCGAACTATAATGGCCAATGATGCGATGATACCCCCCAGGGCCAGGCTGCCGGTATCACCCATGAATACCTGTGCGGGATATGAATTGTACCAAAGAAATCCAACGCATGCTCCCACAAAAGCGCCAATAAAAATTGACAATTCGGCAAGATTGGGGATGTACATTATATTGAGGTATTCGGCAAATCGGGTGCTGCCGCTCACATACACAAAAACTCCCAGTCCCGCCCCAATGATGGCGCTCACTCCGGCAGCCAGTCCATCCAGCCCGTCAGTAATATTAGCGCCATTGGAAACGGCCGTAATAATGAACGTTACTATGATGATATAGATAACCCATGTATATTTTTCCGCTCCTTCACCCGCCCAACTGATCAGCCTGCTATAATTGAATTCATGGCTCTTCACGAATGGGATGGTAGTGATAGGAGTCTTTACCACCGCATACCGGTGTTCCTTTCCATTCATGAGCGCCACGGTATCACCCACCTTCATCTCGCCTTTCTTAATGAAAGAATCCTTCACCGCGGTTGGTTGCACTTCATAATATTCACGCCATACCACCACTTTATTATTGAAATAGAGTGTTGCCCCGATAATAATACCTAACCCCACCTGCCCCACAATTTTTGAAAGGCCGGCCAAACCATCGCTATCCTTCTTCTTGTAAGTCTCACCTTTAGACATCGCTCTTTTTCTGGCCCTCAACTTCAGGTAGTCATCCATGAATCCGATGAAGCCAAGCCAAACGGTGCAGAGCAACATCAAACGGATATATACTTTGCTGAGATCCGCCAGCAGCAGTGTGGGTATGAGAATGGACAAGAGTATGATGATGCCCCCCATGGTGGGAGTGCCTTTTTTCTGCTGCTCACCCGCCAACCCCAGCTCCCGCACCGATTCACCAATTTGTTTCTTTTGCAGAAAGGAAATGATATATTTCCCAAACAGTGTGGATATGATCAGCGACAGCAGGACTGCCAGGAGTATTCTGAATGTAATGAACTGCAACAGTCCGCTGCCCGGAAACTTGATGCCTTCATTTTTTAACCATTCAAAAAGCTGATACAACATGGCTGTCAGTTATTGGTTACTGGTTTATTTATCTAATAATTCAAATATTTCCTTCAATACTACCTTGTCATCAAAAGGGTATTTCACGCCTTTGATTTCCTGGTATTTTTCATGACCTTTTCCCGCAATCAGGAGAATATCCTGAGCTTCCGCGAATTTCACTGCGGTTTTGATGGCTTCTTTTCTATCCAGAATGCTGACGCACTTTCTTTTGGCGGCAGTGTTCAATCCTTTTTCCATGTCTTGCAAAATCTGTTGTGGATCTTCACTGCGCGGGTTATCTGAAGTGAATACAACTTTGTCACTGTGCTCACATGCCACTTCGGCCATGATTGGTCTCTTGGTTTTATCCCTGTCGCCACCGCAACCCACCACAGTGATTATTTTTTCCCGTCCCTGACGGAGCTTTTTTATGGTTGTAAGTACGTTGAGCAATGCGTCGGGGGTATGTGCGTAATCCACAATGCCCATAATCTTTTCCCTGGGTGATACCATGTAATCGAACCTGCCTTCAGCGCCCGTAAGATCGCTAAGCATGCGCAGGGTTTCGATGGGATCCTGGCCCAGGCAAATTGATGCACCATAAACTGCCAGCAGGTTGTAAGCATTGAATTCTCCGATCAATCTGAACTGAACTTCCTTGTCATTGATTGACATCTGCAATCCAGCCAGACTGTTGTCGAGGATTTTCCCTTTGAAATCGGCAAGGGTCCTGAGACTATAAAAATATTTCTTGGCATTCGTGTTCTGCAACATTACCGGCCCCCGCTTATCATCGGCATTGCTGATAGCAAAGGCCCTTGAAGAAAGCGAATCGAAGAATGATTTTTTGACGCGGATATATTCGTCGAATGACTTGTGATAATCCAAATGATCGTGGGTGATATTGGTAAAAACGGCGCCCGTGAAAAAGATTCCCGCGATCCGCTGCTGGTGAATGGCGTGACTGCTGCATTCCATGAATACATGGGTGCATCCCTCATCCAGCATTTTTTTCATCATGGCATGCAGGCTGATTTGATCGGGAGTGGTATGGGTGGCCGGTATTATGGCATCGTTGATCTGGTTCTGCACGGTTGATATTAATCCGCATGACTGTTCCAGACCCCGAAACAATTTGAACAACAATGTGGCAACCGTGGTTTTTCCGTTGGTGCCGGTTACACCTACCACTTTCAATTTTTCGGAGGGATTTCCGTAAAAATTATTCGCCATATATCCTGCCGCAGCCGCGCTGTTTTCAACCTGCACATAAGTTACCTTGGGCTTCCTGGCATCGGGAAGTGTTTCACAAACGATTACTGAAGCACCCTGCTTAACGGCATTATAGATAAACTGGTGTCCATCAACGGCGGATCCTTTGATGGCAATAAAGCAAGTCCCCTTTTCCACTTTGCGGGAATCAATCTGGAGGTCTTTGACCTCCATGCCCAATGCACCATCCACCGAGCGGATCGGAACTTTGTATAATATGTCCTGTAAATTTGCCATGTCTTTTGTCGGCCCGGATTATGCGGGTTTTTTCCACAGTATGTTTAGTCTAATTCAATGATCATGGTTTGATTTCCTGAAACGGGCGCGCCAGCGGTGATGGACTGCCTTGCCACCTTTCCTCTACCCTTTACGGCTACGCGCAAATTCAAATTTTCCAATAAAAACAATGCATCTTTGAGTCCCATGCCTTTTACATCCGGCATCGTTCTCCTGGTTATATTCAATTCCTTCACAACACGGGTCTGGTTGCGGGTGAGCGCATAGCCCCATGCACCTTGAGAGGCGGAATCAATGAAAGGCATTTTCATATCGGTCATAATATATCTCAGGTCTTTACCATAACCCTTCCATGAATAGCTGGCACTATCGTCACCCGCCTTGGCCAGGAAGGGCTTCTGTTCGTTCACACTGAGGGCATAGAGCTTATCGGCGATCTCCCTGAACACAGGCGCTGCCACATCTCCTCCAAAATGCATTAAAGCGTGAGGCTTATTCTTAATGACCACAATGCAGGAATACCGGGGATTGTCAGCAGGGAAATAACCCACAAAGGCCGACTGGAAAACCCCGTCGCTGTATTTATATTTTCCATCGCTCACTTCTGCCGTTCCGGTTTTCCCCGCCACCCTGTAAGCAGCGCCTCTGAATGCCAGTTTCGCTGTGCCGTCGGTACACACGGCCTCAAGGCATTCTTTCAATTGCTGCAGGGTTTGATCGGAGCAAATCTTCTTATTCAAAATAGTGGGTTCAAATTCCTTCAATACCTTGCCATCTTTTTCAATGCGGTTCACCAAATAGGGCTTCATCAGGCTGCCATTATTTGCCACAGCATTGTACACCATGAGCAATTGCATTGGATTCAACATCACTTCATAGCCAAATCCCATGGAAGGGAGTGTTTGAAAATGCCAATCCTTGCGCCTGGGGTTTTTCACCATGGGTCTGAATTCTTCGTTCAAATCGATACCGGATTTTCTGGTTAGCCCGAGGTCCTCGTAGTGTTTTATGAAATCCCCGGGATCTTTCGCGTAATTATAATATGCGAGTTTAGACATGGCTACATTGCTGCTATGCTCAAAAGCTTCTTTCACGGTGAGGAGATTCTTGGGTGATCGTTCTGCGTCTTCAATCTTCCTTCCGCTCAAAATCCATTCTCCGCCATTGATCTCCACCAGGTCAGAAATTGTGGCATGTTTATCTTCCAGCACTGAAAGCAGGGTAACCAATTTAATGGTAGAGCCCGGCTCAGAAGTTTTGAGTGCGTAATTATCTACTTCAAAATATGATCCATCCGGCATTAGACCCAGGTTAGCCATTCCCTTTATCTTACCCGTTTGCACATCCATAACTATTGCGCAACCGTCCAATGCTTCATTCTGTATCATCATCCTCATCAGTGCGGTCTCCGCGATATCCTGAACATTTACGTCAAGCGTTGTCACCAGGTCCTTTCCATTCTCCGGCTCTATTTCCGATCCTTCTATTGGCACATAAGCACCTCCGGAAATCCGGCGAACCAGTCTTTTTCCGGAAACACCTCTCAGCATACTGTCGTAGGTTTTTTCGAGGCCTACATTCTTGTATACCTGCTTCCCCGAGCTGTCTCTGTAATCTCTGGCCAAACCAATTGTACGGTTCGCCAGCAATCCAAACGGAGTGAGCCTTTTTTCCCTATCCTCAATGATGAAACCACTCTTGTTGCGGCCCTGACGAACCAATGGCAGTCTCCTCAGTTTTTGGTACTGTTCAAAACTTACCTTCTTCTGCAACAGATAGTAGCGATCATTATTTTGGTAGGCCCTTTGAAGTTCCTTTTTGTAAAGAGCAGCACTGCCATCGCCAAAAAGGGTTGAGAGGCCCATAGAAAGGGAATCCAGGTTTTCTTTAAATCTTTTACCATTTTTTTCCCTGAGGCCATCGGCGCCAAAATCTACATGGATATCAAAAAAAGGAATAGAGGTGCTGAGCATGCTCCCATCTTCGCTGTAAATGGTTCCACGGTCAGCATCCAGTTCCCGGTATTCCAAGTGGAGGCTATCGCTCAGACTCTTCCAGTAGGCACCCTGGAAACGCTGGATATAAACAGCCTTGCCTATTACCAGCAAGCCCAGGACAACGGTACCCAGAAATCCCAGGTACACCCGCCACAATATGTCCTTTTTTACTTCCAAATTATGTTGTCCTCGTTTGGTTCTTCATCAATATTCGTGTGTAAACCATTGTAAGTTGTATTCCCATAGACCCTATCGGTTAGGGTCACCTGCTTCCTCACCTTCCACGATCTTCATGGGCGGCGATTTCAATTCTTTTAATCCAGCCGATTCCGCCGCTTTCGCCAATTCACTTTGCTTGCCCCGCATCATCAATTCACCCTTCACGGTTTTATATTCATATTGCATTTCCTTCAGCTCTCTGGCAGTTTTATTGATGTTTTTGATTGTATTTTCTGCATAATGCCCATTGTATATGTAAATCACTGCCAGCAAAGCCAGGAAAAGGATATAGCTCATATTCCTCACCAGCCATTGCTGATGCAGCAGTCTTTTCCATTCGTTCCCGATTTCCGCTGTAACCTGCCGGCCATCTCCTTCTGCCTCGGGCGCCGTTTGCAAAGAGTCTTCTGTATTTTCTATTTCTTCCTCCATGGTATCTTCGCATTGTTTAAGAATATTTCCGGCATGACTCATTGATGCGTATGGGCCAAATCTGCCGGACTAATGGTTTTACAGGATATTAGACTTCACATGTATGAAAACCACCTACTGACTTTATTTTTTTTGTGCAATCCTGAGTTTGGCGCTCCTGGATCTTGGGTTGCGCCTGATTTCTTCGTCCGTGGGTACGATGGGCTTTTTTGTTATGATCAGGAACGGGCTTTCCGCTCTTGTGCCATAAACGGTATCCCGCTCCGGTTCTTCCAGGCTTCCTGTCTTGAAAAAATTCTTGACGATCCTGTCTTCCAAACTGTGAAATGTAATTATAGCCACACGGCCATCTTTTCTCAGGAGTGAAGGGAGAGTTTGCAGCATTTCTTTCAGTGCTCCCATTTCATCGTTGACTGCAATTCGTAATGCCTGGAATACCTGGGCAAAGTATTTATTGGGATTACCTTTCACCACCGCATGAACCGCATTCTTGAATTCGTTGATAGTGTTAATTGAAGAAACCTTCCTTGATTCCACTATCTTCCTGGCCAGAGTCTTTGCATTGGTCACTTCTCCATATTGTTCCAAAACCTTGTGCAATTCCTGTTCAGACAATTTATGGAGCAGATCAGCAGCCGTTAGTGTCTGTTTCCGATCCATACGCATATCGAGGGGCGCGTCGAATCGGATGGAGAAACCTCGTTCCGCTTCATCAAACTGGTGACTGGAAACGCCCAGGTCGGCGATGAGTCCATCTATTTCAGCAATCCGGTGAAGGCGAAGAAATCTTTGCAAATGGCGGAAGTTGTGTGGAATGAAAAGAAATCGCGGATCATCAGGCAGGTTCATTTTCGCGTCCTCATCCTGATCAAAAGCGATCAATCGGCCCTGATCAGATAGCCGCTCAAGGATGGCCCTGGCATGACCGCCGCCTCCAAAAGTGCAGTCCACATAAATGCCGGCCGGTTTAATAGCCAATCCCTCTACCAGCTCATTCATCAGAACCGGCACATGATATGTGTCTTGTGAGTGGCCGGTGATCAGTGGATGGTCTTTTTTTTTCTTCATGAGCATCACTGATCTTTTTTCACTGGTCGGGACCCTTTGCCATTACAGCCGCTGCAAGATTGCTGAATGCTTCAGGTGAAAAAGTTTCAAAGAACTGTTGGTACTTACTTTTATCCCAGATTTCTATTTTGTTTACTG
>CALFNL010000235.1 GCA_937902875.1 uncultured Bacteroidota bacterium
TCCAGATTTCCGGTAGGCTCGTCGGCCAGGATCAGTTTGGGAGAATTCAACAAGGCTCGCGCCACATCCACACGCTGCTGTTCGCCACCGGATAATTCAAAGGGGAATTTGAAACCCTTTGTTCTCAAACCTACCTTATCCAGCACGTCATTGATCTTTTCTTCAATCAACTTTTCATCTTTCCAACCGGTGGCCCTGAGCACAAATTTGAGATTATCGTGCACATTGCGGTCTGTGAGCAACTGAAAATCCTGAAACACGATACCAAGATTCCTCCTGAGAAATGGGATTTTCTTCCAATCCATCTGGCGGAGATCATATCCCACAACTTTTCCGTCGCCTTCTTTCAGTTTCAAATCTCCATACAAAGTCTTCAACAGGCTTGATTTGCCAGTACCCGTTTTACCTACCAGGTACACGAATTCACCCTTACTAACAGAAATGTTCACATCCTGCAGTATCAGGGAACTGCCCTGGTAAATATTAGCGTGTTGTAACTCAAGGATCGTTTCAGACATGATGAAACTTCGTTATTGATCTCAAAATTAAAGGATAACTCCCTGCAAATAACGGATACTTTCAAGTAAACTCTAAAGTATATTTTATTTTTTTTCTGAAAAAACTAAAAAAATAGTTGTAAAACTAAATAATTAGTTATACATTTGATTTCAGAAACAATTTAACAGGAAACATGAAAAATCTTACCAGAGCCGAAGAGCAAATCATGCAGGTGATTTGGAAATTAGATAAAGCCTTCCTGCGGGAAATCATTGATGAACTTCCCAATCCCAAACCCCATTCCAACACCGTGGCCACTATTCTCAAGATTTTAGTGGAAAAGGAATTTGTAGGAATCCACGTGTATGGCAGAACCCATCAATATTATCCTCTGGTGAGTAAGGATGCCTATTCCAAATCAACCATGAAGACCATTGTCAAGAGTTATTTTGAAGGTTCATTCAGCAATGCGGTTTCATTCATGGTGAAGGAAAACAGCCTGAGTCTTGAAGAGCTGGAACAATTGCTGAAAGAATTGAAAAAGCAGAAATAATATTTCAAGATATAGATTAATCAGGAGCAAATAACCGAATTCTATTTATGATAGCATTTTCTTATTACCTGCTTAAGGTTTTTATTTGTTCAGGAATTCTGTTCGGGTATTACAGAGTGGCCCTGCGCAATAAGGTGTTCCATCAATGGAATAGATTTTACCTGTTGTGCGCTGTAATTCTATCCTCACTGCTCCCTCTTATCAGAATCCATCTGAGGCCGGAATCTGCGGCCGACAGTGGACAGGTAATACGGTTCCTGAATGTTGTGACCAGCGGCGATGAATTTGTTTTGGATGCCAGCCGGAAAGCCGGATTTCAAATCAATTCGGAACAATTAGTTGCCATTTTTTATTTTTTGATTTCGGCAATACTCGTCATTTACTTTCTGTATGGCATGGCCAGGCTTCTGAGGCTGCTGCGAGAGCATCCAAAACAAAAAATAGAAGACATTAATTTTATCAATTCGGAAGCCAGGGGCACCCCATTCTCTTTCTTCAACTATATATTCTGGAACCGGAATATTGAAATTAATTCTCCCGAGGGACAACGGATTTTCCGCCACGAACTTGCACACGTGAGGGAAAAGCATAGCTGGGATAAGCTGTTCATGAACGTCGTTCTTTTTCTATTTTGGAGCAATCCATTTTTCTGGCTCATCAGGAAAGAATTGAATATGATACACGAGTTTATTGCAGACAGCAAGGCCCTCGAACACTATGATACCGCTTCATTCGCAGCCATGATCCTTCAGTCTACCTATCCGCATCGGCAGTTCAATATCAATAATTATTTTTCTTATTCACCAATAAAACGTCGTTTACTCATGCTTACCAAAATGCAAAACCCCAGAGTCAGCTATATCAGCCGGGTGCTGGTATTGCCCTTGCTGACCCTTGTCTTTGTGGCTTTCACCTTCAAGACGCGGAAACCCGATTCCATGATCAATGATTTCGTTCCTGCTCAACTCGATAGAACCATAACGGTTGTAATTGATCCCGGCCACGGAGGTGACGACAATGGCGTCAGCAGCCAGGATGGAACTCATGAAAAAGACATTAACCTGGCCATCGCCAGGAAAGTGCAACAATTGAACAGGAATGAAAAGCTGGTTATTTTACTCACCAGGGATAAGGATATCGCGATGCCAGTGAGAGACAGGCCTGCTTATGCGCAGAAGGTAAATGCAGAGGCATTCATATCCATTCACACCAATGCCACGAATCCTCAAACATACGCAGGCGGTTATCAGAGCAGCGACAGTTCGGGGTTTGATGTTTATATTTCTTCCAGAAACAAGAATATTGAAAATTCCAGTAATCTGCTAGGCAGCATTTTCATCAATGAAATGAAAGGAGTCTACAACATTTCGGAGCAATTGAAAAAGAGAACTCAGACAGGTGTTTGGGTACTTGACGCACCCGGCATTAATTATGCTGCCATGCTGATCGAATGCGGATACCTTACCAATGAAAAAGACGCCAGGTTCATAGAAAATGAAAAGAACCAGGAACTGGTAGCAACCAGGATACTCAGGACGATTGAAAAATTTGCCTCTTCACCTGTC
>CALFNL010000236.1 GCA_937902875.1 uncultured Bacteroidota bacterium
AGATATCTAATATCGGGTTCGGGAAGAGCATTCAGAAGAGATTAATCTAAATCTGTTTGGCAGCAATGAAATATAAACTTGAACTTTCAAACGGTGCATTATTTATGTAGTTAATCATAGATTAAAATAAGCCTTTCAAGCAAACCAAAATTTAATCAAATGAAAATTTTTCGGCCCACATGCGCCTTTCACATATTTCCCAACTTAGTGCGCCATAATTAATTATTTCGGAGTTTCTCTGAGTAATCAATTTTAAGTTTTCTTTACATCCTTCTCCCCGGCATAGCCATATTACCAACTATCAGGAATTTCAACAAATCCAGGATCAAACATACTTCAGATTAATGTGGGTGTAAGTGCATGGGCTGACTATCAGCAACGCATATCTGCAATTGCCTTTTCGAATAGACCTCTACCCTACTCCCTGTCTCTAAACCTTTTCCCTTTAAAATGGCCTAATTAGCCTTACAGAAATTTTTGAGACCATTACAAACCCACTGCCTATTCCTTCTTTTTGATATTATCCGCCGCCAGGAAAACAATGCCGATGGCCGCCCAAAAAACAGACTTGAGCCAATTGCGGGTTTGAAATGCTTCCAATACAGCTACTCCAAAAAAAAGAAGAAACACAGTGAAGTTAGTGCCTAACCTTATTTTTTTCATTAGATAAATCATTTCTACAAAGTAAGCATTTTTGTACTGCCAACTTGCATTGAGGTAACATATGAGGTGAAAAATGGAATCAGGAATTCTTCCTGGTTACAGACAGAGACTTAAGCACTAATTTATCTTTGGCGAGCGACACGATCTTATAAACATAAGTGAAATCCTTTCCTTCAATAGTAAAACGGTCTCCTTTCAGCGACCATTTTTCCTGAATCGTGAGGTTGCCATCGCCGGGCGCTATTGGATGCGATATTAAAACTCCACTATCCTTTATCTCAAAGCCTGACCTTCCCCTGGCCAGAGGCAAACGATATGTGACGGGTCGGTATGTCGTCAATTTTTTTGCAATATCATCTTCCTCAGTTGAATGAATCCAATACTGATATAATGAACTATCCTGTTCTGATTGCAATTTTACATTTTGAGAACAGCAGGACAGCACGCAGCAAAGCAAGGTCAATTTTTCCAACATGTTCTGAACAAATTAGCTCCTGTTCCGAATCATTTCTTTCGCAGGAACAGCCAGGCACCAATAAAGATAATCAATATCAGGATGAGCCACCACCACCAGTCCAGCCCTTTGCCTGGAACCTTCCCGGTCGCAGCAGGTTGTAAATCATCTTCAGAAGTCCTGGGATTGCGTACGTTGAAATCCTGCCCTCCTACCCTCTTTTCAGTGCCATTATTATCCAGGGCAAATTGCTCAACGTTTACATGAAACAGTTTATGCACCGCCCAGGGCACATGTTTGGTAAATTCAAAATTCATTCTTATCGCCGCAATCTGGTTGGGTTCAAATGAAAGACCACCAATATAAGCGCCGGATTTTTCAACGAGGAGCGTGAATTTCTCATTGGTTTCACTGACCCCTTCGGCTTTTTTACCGGCCCTTTCCCAAATTGAGTACAATTTTTCTCCCAGCTTCACCCTGATTTTTCCCACGTCGGTGAATGCCACTTTATGGTCGTCGGGTGGGGCGGTGAATACAAGCCGGGCTCCCCTCATTATGCTCCTGTCCATATTACCCACAATCACATCGGCTGCTCTACTTCCTCCGGCGGAAGCCACAACTTCCACATTCTTCCATACGATCTTGTTGTTATTCTTCACATAATTCCAGAGATCTCCTGTTACAGGGGGACTGGTCAAACCAAATCCTGGAGCCGGAGCCGTCTCAATTCTTGCAAGCAGACAGAAATGTCCGGCATCCGCGCCGAAAGTTGCGTAATCACTTATATTAGGTGCGTTCCATGAAAAATCCACGATTTGTGTTGTGGTTCCGGTCACGGTCACGGGTACTGTACCAACCTCGCCTCCCATAGCAGGCGGACCGGCAATGGTTCCATCCCATGGAGCAGGCCAGGAAAGAGCGCTCGATGCTTTTGCCCAGAAAAGACGAACCGTAGCAGTGCCATTGGTTCCACAAACGCTGTTTCGAATTCTTACATAAACGTGGTTCAGGCTGTTGGAGACGGGATTCTGATGTTGCTGGTCCGTGGTGCCGGCAGCATTACGAACCCAGATGTCTTCACTCACATACATTACATCGGAAATAATATTTGGCTCAGCGCCTACATCATCTGGTTTGTCCTGGCTCCAGAGATTGGCCGTGGTTCCAGTGCCAACCGGAATCAGCGCATCGGAAGATAGGATTGCGGCGCGTGAACCATACAAACAGGCATCCACCCTTTCCTTTTGACCACTGGTAAACATTGCATAGCAGAAGTCGGAACTGTAGTCCATATAATTTTCCCACATATCATTATGGTCTGTGGGCGTTTCGGTGCAAGTGTTTCTGGTAGCAGCAGGACAAGCGCCAAGAGGAGTTTCTAAATTCTGCGGGGGCGTATCACATATATGATCGCCGCTGGATGAGCAATCTGTTGCGGTGGAACCAAAGCACCCATTCACGGTACCATCAGGCTGGAAAATATGAAACAGGTTCAGCCAATGCCCCGTTTCGTGAACCAACGTTCTCCCTCCCGCTGTATTGGCGCTCAAAGTAGTGCCGGTTCCTGTACTTCCAAAGCAGCGATAATCCACTACCACGCCATCTACGTTCGCGGGAAATTCAGGAAAAGAAGAATATCCGAATAAAGTTCCACCGGTACTGTTAGGCGCGAGTTTGCAAACCCAAATATTGAAATACCGATCCCTTGGCCATGCATCCAATCCACCTGTGGCATTTGATTTCACGGGGTTATTAGCCAATAATTGATCATCGGTTCCCGTTGACCAGGGTGTAGTGAATTGCGTCACTGTTGTATTTCTGCGGTCAATTCCAGTTGTGGCCACGCAATTGGGATCCCGCACTGCCAATTGAAACTGTATTTGCATATCGGCACGGACTCCGTTAAATTCTGCCGGAACCGTTTCAGTATTTAAATTCCTATAATCCCTGTTCAGGATTTCTATCTGGTTATTGATTTGAGCGTCTGTAATATTCTGATCGGTTGCATTCCACAATACATGCACTACTACCGGAATGATGATGGCCGATGCCCGCGCCCCATCCGGCCCGGGAACTCCTTTATTGTCTTCTCCCTTATTGAGATTAACCCTGTATTGCTGTGTGAATCGCTCCAACTGCTCATATCTCTTTGCGAAGTCGCCACCCTTAGCCATCAATTGGTTATAACCCGTTTCACTGCCGCAGGTACGTTTAATGACAGGCCCCTGCGCTTTAATGCCGGTTTTGGTGAGCATCGCGAAACAAATCAAAACCGTCCATTTGGTAATTTTGGTTAGAATCCTCATCTTGGCTGGTTTTAGATAAAAAAGATAGTAGAATGTCTTGCAGATTTCCCTTCACTTATAATTATCCTGCCTGTCTAATACGCCTGAATATATGTGCAATTTGAGAGGTCCTGATTTGAAGGATAGCCACTGTTTTAAAAAGCCGGAAGAGTTTACATAGGATTGTAAATTCTTTCTTTTTTGCGTATCAGATTCAGTAAAAGGTAATAAATTTTTATACTTAATAAAATACCATTTTCAGGTAATAGGGTTTACACTTACCCTACGCCAATTGCCTCCATAGTTTTCCCAATTCCAGACCAAAACCCCGTATAAATACGCTTGCGTCTTGACTATCAAATGCCTAATTTCGAAACGGCTAATGTGCTTATCAGGCCAGTTTTGACATCATTCAAAATTTAAAGACCCTCAATCCTGGATCAATGGAATTCGAAAATTGATGAATCGGCCGCTGGAACCCTGGCTCTGGAAAAATAACTAAGCTTACCCTCAAAAAAAATCGTGGATCATATCCGAAATTGCTGGTCAATTGCATAGATGTGAAGATCATTCAGTTCAAGTCACCAGGCTTGCAGTTAAGTAATTATTCGCATGCGCTTATCCGATACAAAGGCAGGCCCATGCACCACAAACAAATTCCCCAATCCACTCTATAGAATCTCCTGCCCTCGCCTTCTTCGCAATTGTAAATATTTCAAAGGAATCGAATGAAAACAATTAGCCCCGCCAGCACCAATAATTCCCGGATCATCGGGGGTTGCAAATGCAGCAGCAGACAGTCCTCTCCCGGAAAAAAAACTCCCTGCATCACTGTGGATACTCCTTTTGAGAAACCCGACCTTGCCACGTATAGCCAGGATGAGCAGATAGGCTCAGGCAATATACCCACCTGGAATAGTCCGGATATCCTGACCAATGTAACTCTCCCTTTCAAACTCCTGCCCGAAGCAGAGATCACCGTGCGCAATTTATCGGCTACGCCAGCCAGTAATGCTCTGGTGCATATCTTCACCTCTCCTTTTGGCATTGGCACTCAGGAAACCATACAATTGTCGCAATTGGTCAATATCGGCGGCGGACAGCAGATTACCCTCAAATATCCCTGGAGCCAGGCCATACTGGAGGGCGATCAGCGGGTAGGCATTCATATCCGCATCGAACATCCTTACGATGAAAAACTGATCAATAATTTCGGCAGTCAGGTGATTGATGCAGCCTACACATCAGTAGCGGGAAGAAATTTCAGCATCCTTGTTCCGGTTGTCAACAACAGCGCTTTCAACCAGACACTGCAGTTCCAGGTTCTGCCAACCGATATCAATGCCACGCTGAATGCATCCTCGCATGTATTCGCGCCCTTTGAACAGATAAATCTCGCATTGCATTCGGTGGTACCGAATTTCCTTCATGGCACTCCTGCGTCTCCCCTTCAAAGGGAAATTACGGTGGTAGCCCGACAAACAGGCGGTACCATCATCGGAGGGACCACACTGATTATTTATATAGACAACTAAACTATAGACCATGTATTGGTTCGTTCGGATATTTCTGGGTCTTCGTTTCCTCACCAGGAAACTGAGTATTTGCCAGCTCACCGGGTTCATTGCGGGCGCCGTAGCGGGTGTAATATTACTGTTGCTATTCTACGCGCAGGGAGCCGTATTGGCAGTGGCCGGCCCAACAGTTTGGAAACTTGTGCTCCTGCTGACCGCCTTTTGCTGGATGATGATGATCCTGATCCTCTGTCCATTGTGCCACTATGCGTTCACGTCAGTAGCCTTCCCCACCCTTGTGAATTGTTTCTTCACCTGCCTTTTCACTACGCTGCTCTGCAACTATTTGCAGGCCTGGCTCTGGGCACCTTTTATAGGCATCCTGGTTGGGATCATCGTTGGTACTCTCTTATGTTATCTTAACCGAATCTTAAAACTCTAGTGATATGCCCTGCATTGAAAGAAGACCACATTGCGGAGAGGCTGCGTCTGGAACCTCCGGCACTCCCACACCTCTCCAGGGTATTGGTTCCATCATCGGGATCATATCCCTCATTTTTACCATAATCGGAATCATAAAGGGAATCCCCGCCGTGCTGGCATTCCTGGGAGCAGGCGCACCCATCGTTGGTGGCTTTTTGGCGGGTGTTGCCGTACTCGTTATAGTAATGCTTTTTGCCATGGACCGCTGCAATGATGTAAAGGGTTCAACCGAATGTGTTTCGGGAGTTGTGAGAGAGGTGGTGGAAACGGATTTCAATCCCCTGTTTCCATTCACGGCCATGCATAACCGCGTTGACCTCGTTGTAAAGTCAGGCTATTGGGATGTTGTGGAAACCAATTTCGCAAAAGTATTTTGCACGGAAGATGAGATTCCCCGTAAGTCAGAGATCATTCGCTGTTATTATTATACCGAAAAAGTCTGCAGTGCCGCGCAGGGCGCAATTGTGGGCGCGGCACTGGGCGTCATCGCGGGGCTTGTCGTAGCAGCAATTGTTGCCGCGGCTATTGGTTGCCTGACTATTATTTTCTGTCTGCTTGCCATCCTCCTGGCCATCATAATTGTAGCCGCACTCGCACTTGCCGGAGCGGCATTGGGCGGTTATGCCGGTGAACAGAGCGCGGGTGATTCCACACCATCAGACAGTAGTGGGAATGTAATCGGCAATGGCGCACTCATCAGCGTCACGGGTAACCTGGTAATGCGTGGAGACGATGGCAATGCCAATGTGTTCTGGTGGGTGGGCTCCACTGCGCCTCATGGCATCATCAGCTCTTCTACGGCTACCCCATATAGTTACTGCGATCTCGACGAACAATTGCCGGCGGATAGTTGCGCCACTATACCCGTCATATTGTAGAGGTGTTTAAATTCAGGGCCGGCAAAAAATGCAAAGACGGCAATAATGAATTGCCCAGCCATGATTATATTCAGCGGCAGGAGGTTCGCAGGGCATAAATGGCCT
>CALFNL010000237.1 GCA_937902875.1 uncultured Bacteroidota bacterium
GGAGGTTGTTAGATCGGTTTCAAACAGCTTCTTGGAAGCCTTCATTTGCGTTGCATATACTTTGATCCCGTTTAGATGCAGGGTATCCACCGCATGCGCAAGGCTACCCACCCTACTCACCTGGATTCTTTGCAAGGCCCCCGCCGAAGTTTTCATGGCTTCTTCATTGAGCGCGCCAACCCCTTTTTCCGGTATAATGATGCCCTGCGCCCCACAACAAAGCGCAGTTCTGGCGATGGCGCCAATATTGCGCACATCGGTAACGCCATCCAGCATCAGAAAGAGCGGATTTTTTCCCTCGCCCACCACAAAGTCGATCATCTGCTGCAATTCAATATAAACGATAAGCGATGCAATGGCCACGCAGCCCTGGTGATTTGCCCTGGAGAAGCTATTCAGTTTTTCAACCGGAACTAATTGAATCGGAATTTGGTGCCGATATGCAAGTTCCCTGATTTCTTGGATGATATTTCCGCCGGCATTTTTTTGCACGTAGATCTTATCGATGGGCCTTCCACTGGATATTGCTTCCAGAATGGGTTGCCTGCCAATGATTATAGAAGAAGATTTCAACTGAATGATTTATTAAATAGCCCCTGCAATATCAGTAGTTTCAGTTTCTGAATAGCTGCCACACTGATAGAATCCATAATTTCTCCCCGTTCCACCATTTTAAAGGCTTCCTCGAATGGAATTTTTCTGACTGTGAGCCGCTCGGTTTCTTCTGGCTCGGCCATATGCTGGGTGAGCCCCCGCGCCAGGAAGATTTGGGCGGATTCATCACTAACGGAATTGGATAGATGCATTTCCAACAGCTTGTACCAGGCCGAAGCCCTCAGTCCGGTTTCTTCCAGCAGTTCCCTGCGAGCAGATTGAAGCGGGTCTTCTCCCTGCGGGCTGCCGCCTTCGGGAATCTCCCAACTATACTGCCCTATCGGGAATCTGTACTGGCCTACGAGGTAGGTATTCATCTCATCGTCCAGTGGCAGAATGCCGATAGCTTCATTCTTAAAATGCACTTTGCCATAGATGCCCTTTCCGCCGGAAGGATTGATCACGTCGAATTCAGTTACATCAATCCAGTCGTTTTCATACACCTGCCTCGATCCTTTTACTTTCCATGGATTGACATGTTCTTCCATAGGCCGAAAATAAAGAACCTCCCTCGTATGGGGGGAGGATTCTTCAAGAATTCTTTTGATTTATTACATGTTGAAGGCTTTCCTGACCTGCTTAACCATATCCAGTTTCTCCCAGGTGAATAATTCTACCTTTATCTTTTTCACCTTTCCGCCAGGAGCGATAAATGTCTTGGTGACCTTCTTTGGCTTTCGGCCCATATGTCCGTAAGCCGCCGTTTCGCTATAAATGGGCTTGCGCAGCTTCAATCTTTTTTCGATGAAATATGGGCGCATGTCGAACAATTCTTCTACAACCTTGCTTATCTCGGCATCGGTAGTATTTATTTTTGCGGTTCCGAATGTATCTACGTTGATGCTGGTTGGCCTGGCTATACCGATGGCATACGAAACCTGCACGAGAACCTCGTCCGCCACACCGGCAGCTACCAGGTTCTTTGCTATATGACGGGTGGCATAGGCTGCGGAACGATCCACTTTTGAAGGATCTTTACCGCTGAAAGCGCCTCCTCCATGGGCGCCCTTGCCTCCATACGTGTCAACAATAATCTTTCTTCCCGTTACGCCCGTATCACCATGGGGGCCGCCAATTACAAATTTCCCGGTTGGATTAGTATGATACCTGATCTTATTGTTGAAGAGGTGGGCATATTTCTTATACTTCTTCTTCACCCGGGGGATGAGAATATTGATGATATCCTTTCTTATTTTCTCCTGCATTTTTTCCTCGGTATCAAAATCATCATGTTGGGTAGATACTACAATCGTGTCAATACGCACAGGCCTGTTGTTATCGTTGTATTCCAGGGTAACCTGGCTCTTTGCATCGGGCCGGAGGTATTTGATTTCCTTGTTTTCTCTCCTCAATTCGGCCAGCTCAATCAATAATTTATGGGCCAGATCCAAAGCCAGCGGCATGTAGTCGTCTGTTTCATTGGTAGCATATCCAAACATCATGCCCTGATCGCCGGCGCCCTGGTCTTCCTTTTTCTTTCTGGCAACCCCCTGGTTGATATCGGAAGATTGCTCGTGAATGGCCGATAAAATACCACAGGAATTGGCTTCAAACATATACTCACTCTTAACATATCCTATCCTGCGGATCACTTCTCTTGCAATTTCCTGTACATCCAGATAAGCTTTGGACTTTACTTCTCCCGCCAACACAACCTGGCCCGTAGTTACCAGAGTTTCACAGGCTACCTTGCTTTCCGGATCAAAGGCCAGGAAATTGTCAATTAGGGCATCGGATATCTGGTCGGCAACTTTATCGGGGTGACCTTCTGACACGCTTTCAGACGTGAATAAATACGGCATTTGTTTGTGGTTGATGGATGAATGAGTTAATGCAAAGTCTATAAATAGAATAGACTTTAGTTTTCGAATATATAATTTGGCGCAAAGATAAGGGTGGGCGTTAAATTTTGGAGTATATGATGTGAATTTTCATTTTATAGGCCGAATGGTTTCCTCCGCCCAGTTTCACCCTGCCTTCCGCCATATTGTTCAGCGTGAACGGAGGAACAGGAGAACCGGAATAAAAGACCTGGTTCGGTGCATAGAGCCGCATCCTGTATTGCAATTCATTTCTGGTCACAATTCCCTGCAAATACCTTGAAATTACAAAGGTATAGGTTGCGATATTGTTGCCTTGGGGGTCGGTACGGTATTTTGCAATGCCTCCAAAATTGTTTAGCAAAGGGGTTCCGCTTGTGCTGAACTGGAGATCGGGAACAAAAGGTCTGAAGGCGAATGCCGAAGTATCGAACGCATCAAGATACAAATATGAAGGAGCCCTTAGGAATTCGTCATTCTCTCCCGGGCTGAATACCTGCTGCATGCTCAGCTCGGCCCTGTGAATGATCACATTTCCTTTTGCGGCCCTGAAGCCATCGATAGAATTGGCCTTTATTTCCGCGAAGCTTCCGGGAGCAGATTGTATATATACGAGGCTGTCTCCTGCAGGTATAACGGCCAGATGGTCATTTAACTGTGAACCACTCAAATCCCGCTGAATATACAGCCCCTGACCACAGGTACCCAGCGTGAAATTGAAATTCCTGGAAGTGGTGTCGCGCTTGCCGTTCTTATCGAACCGGTAATATAGTGTAAGTGCCGTTCTGGAATCAGTCAGGGAAAAATATGATAGTGCATTGGCACTGCCCCCTGTAGTAGGCACTATGGCGAAACCGTTGAAAAAATCACGGAAAAGAGAATCAGATTTATAGGCATTCGAACTGTCCTGGTCGAGTAATAATCGTCCGAAATTATCGTCCAGCTTAATTCTCAATTGCGCATTCAACCTTTCATTCTGAAGAATTACAGAATCGTCAAGGGTGGAAGGGATAAATGTTGCGTTACCCAAAAGTGTTGAGTAAGTAAACGGACTGTTTACCCGGTAGGTAGTGTCTGACCTTATTTTTTCCGTCAGCTGGTAAACGTTCCACTGCTGGGCCATATTGGAATCACCCCAGGTATGGTCGTAGGCCAAACTCAGAACCACAGAGTCAAGGTAGAGGGAATCTTTTGCATTCTCGAAAAAATATGGATAGTAAGACGGCTTCAATTCAAGAAAAAGAGAAGAATTGATCTTGCCAAATTGGGGATCGTTGGTCACGGCACCAATCGCTGCCGCGTCGCCAGAGGCATTGAAATAAGGTATAGATGAATCGGGTGAAAGATAATTATTAGTAGTTACATCCAGGGTGGTGTCGAAGGTGTAAACATTGTCTACAGCGGGTAAAAGATCTGTGCCGATATCGGTAGCAGAAATTTTGGTGCAGTAGGTATTCAAAAATATAAAAGCGCCTCCCAATCCTAAGACTGCCATTAGAGATTTCAACTTCACTGAACTGAATTTTATTATAAGGGGTTAGTAATGAAACCTACTTGCCCGCAAGGTCGGCATACAATTGTAAATACTCTGTTAAATCTGAATCAGATTTGAACTGAACTACTTTCCTTCCTTTCACTTTGGCGAATTCATCCACCAGTTTCTTTTCCACTTTATCAGCGCCGAATATAATCGCGTCTGCATAGGTGGCGCCCCCGCGAAACATAGCGGTATTGTTGTTTTCTTTGAAAGGCTCCAATTCTTTTTCTTTAATACTGGGATGTATAGCCGCTTTCTTCAGAAATTCAGCACCCATTTTTTCCTTAAATGTATTTTGCCCGATCGTAAAAATAATTTTGCAATTACTGAAGACCGGTTCTTTTTTATAAGCAGTTTTTAGGTACAGAGGAACGAGGCCTGTCATCCATCCGCTGCAATGAATGATATCAGGAGGCCATCCGAATTTCTTCACGGTCTCCAGCGCCCCCTTGCAAAAAAAAATGGTGCGCAGCCAGTTATCGTCATACCACTTTTCATGCTCATCGGTGAATACATATTTTCTTTTAAAAAGGTCTTCATTTTCCAGGAAATACACTTGTAACCGCGCATTGGGCAGGGAAGCCACCTTTATCTGAAGGGGATAATCGTCATTGTCTACTGAAACATTGATGCCAGACAACCTTACCACCTCATGCAATCGGTGCCTCCGTTCATTGATTACGCCAAATCGGGGCATTATACATCGAACTTCGAAACCATTGTCATTCGCTTTTATTGCCAGCCTGCTAACAGTCTCGGAGAACTCGGTCAACTCTAAATAAGGAGACATTTCATTGGCAATAAACAGAATTCGTTTCTTTGTAGACATTTTCCGGTATTGTTAAATAATTATTAAGGGTCAAAATGAGGTTGGCAAAGGTAACAATATTTTGCCGAACCGCCCCCGGAAGCCAAGTTTAACCACTATTGCTGACAGTTATGATTATTTTCAAAAGAGCCCGGGAACTCCGGGCCTACCTGCACAAAATGAAGGATAAAGGTCTGAAAACAGGCTTTGTTCCTACTATGGGAGCCTTGCACCAGGGCCATTTGTCTTTGATCCGGGCTTCTCAAAAACACAATGAAATTACCCTCTGCAGCGTATTCGTAAACCCTACACAATTTAATGATCCGAAGGACTTTGAAAAATATCCTGTAAGAACAGAAGATGATATTTACCTGCTGGAAAGAGCGGCCTGCGATATATTATTTCTCCCTACCGTAGGCGAAATTTACCCCGGTGGTATCACCTCGGGCACTCATTATGCCCTGGGCAACCTGGAAAATATTTTGGAAGGCATGTACAGGCCTGGTCATTTCCAGGGGGTCTGCCAGGTCATGGAACGCCTGTTGAATATTGTCCATCCCGATTGTTTATACCTGGGCCAGAAAGACTATCAGCAATGCATGGTGCTGAAGAGACTGGTGGAATTGATCCAACTCCCGGTGCGGATAGAAATATGCCCTACCCTGCGTGAATCCGATGGCCTTGCCATGAGCAGCAGAAATCTTCGTTTGAACGTACCAGAGAGGGAAAAGGCAACCGGGATCTTTAAGGCGCTTGAATTCATCAGGCAAAATATAGAACCCGGAACCACGAATCATATTCTGTACGACGCCCAGGTAATGTTATCGCAGAACGGATTCAAAGTTGATTATGTTGCCATTTCCAAAGCCGAGAACCTGGAACTTGTAAATCATTGGGACGGAAAGACCCCCCTCGTGGCATTGGCGGCCGCATTTCTGAATCAGGTTCGGCTAATTGATAATTTGCTTCTGGAAACATCCAACTAGCGGATGCGGAAAAGGTTATTTTACCATTACTGACAAGGCCCTTAATTTTGCCCATCTATGGAAATAGAAATCCTGAAATCGAAAATCCACAGGTCGGTAATTACCGAGGCTAACCTCAATTATATTGGAAGCCTTACCCTGGATGAAGCCCTGATGGATGCTGCCAACCTGATCGAGTATGAAAAAGTGCAGGTTGTAAATGTCAACAATGGATCCCGGATAGAAACCTATTTGATCAAAGGTAAGAGGGGATCAGGCGTTTGCTGCCTCAATGGCCCGGCCGCCCGCCAGGGAGCCGTAGGCGACATAGTAATAATTCTTTCGTATGCAAGCATGGACTTCCAGGAAGCCCGGAAATTCAAACCATGGCTCGTTTTCCCGGGAGAAGGGAATAAGTTGTGAAACGCCCAGGCAGCTATAGAAAAGAGAGCATTCATCATGAAGAAGAAAATATTCAATGTTGTCCAGTATCTGTTCTTTCTGGGACTGGGTATTTTTCTGCTTTGGTGGCGATATGATAAACTGGCGGATGTACAGAAACAGCAGCTATTCCAATCATTAACATCGGCCAGGTATGTACTGATTCTTCCGGCAATGGCCATGCTTCTATTGAGTCACTTTAGCAGGGCCCTGAGATGGAAACTGCTGATGGCGCCACTGGGATACCGTCCCTCCACTATCAACTGCTTTTTTGCGGTGATGATCGGTTATCTTTTCAACCTCCTTTTTCCCCGCCTGGGTGAAGTAATGAAATGTACCACATTGGGTAAATATGAGAAATTGGCAGCCGACAAACTTGTTGGAACAATCATTGCCGAAAGAGCTTTTGACTTCTTATGCCTGATTATCGTATTCGCTATTACGATCCTGATTCAAATTGACACGATTGGCGCCTATGCCTCTGCAAAATTGAAGTCACTGTTTCATGACAGCGAGGGCAATTTCAAGGTCCGCACACTCCTCATAATCCTGGGTGCGCTGTTATTCCTTATCTTATTGGTCCGTTTTCTGTACCGCCGTCATATAAAATCCAATTTCCTGATCCGGGTCAACGCAATCCTCCAGAGCGTGTGGGCAGGACTGACCAGTTTCAGGTACATAAAGAACAAAGCATTATTCATTGGCCACACGGTATTCATTTGGTCAATGTACCTAATGAGTGTAAGGGTGGGATTCTATGCCATGGATTCAGTTAGCCAACTGGGCATCAAGCCATCATTTTCGATTCTCACATTCGGAAGCCTGGCTATGATCCCCACCCCAGGAGGAATAGGCACTTACCAGGCAACGATTCAGGAACTGATGCCACTCTACGGCATAGACGAAGTATATGGATATGGATACGGTTGGCTGTTATGGATTGCCCAAACCCTTATTGTTATCGTTGCCGGCTTCCTATGCCTCGCGTTTTTACCACTCATAAATCGTAAACATCATGCGTTACCCCCTGCTCATCCGGAATAAGATTTTTACATTGCAAGATCTGCAAAAGCAAATACTGAGATGGCAATTATTTGACAAGAAGCTGGTATTCACTAACGGATGTTTTGATATTTTGCACCAGGGGCATTTGGAAGTGCTTTCCCAAGCCGCCACCCTGGGTGATATTCTGATTGTGGGAGTCAATTCCGATCGTTCCGTAACCGCATTGAAGGGCCCCCATCGACCTGTCAATAACGAGGCATTCCGTTCCCTGATGCTGGCTTCCCTTACAATCGTAGACGTGGCAATAATTTTTGACGAGGATACCCCGCTTGAACTGATAAAAGCCATCAAACCCGGCGTTTTGGTAAAGGGGGGAGATTATAAGATTGACCAGATAGCGGGAGCCCGTGAAGTGCTGGAATATGGAGGTGAGGTGAAGCTGGTACCACTTATAAATGGATATTCCACCACGGCCCTCATCAATAAGATTCAGCGTTTGTAGGCATGCCCAAAACTTAACATCCACATCTCCAAAGGTTAATTATTTTTGCGCTCCAAGTAAACCCGAATGGCCAGAGAGAAAAGAAAGACGATTACCCGCGATATCAGTTGGCTGGCATTTAACGCCAGGGTGTTGCAGGAAGCAGCCGATCCTACGGTACCCCTGAAAGAACGGATCAAGTTCCTGGGTATATTTTCAAATAATCTCGATGAATTTTTTCGTATCAGGGTGGCCACCCTTCGGAGAATGATCGAACTCGGCAAAAAGGCCCGCATGCACCTGGAGCAGGAGCCTCAAAAAATATTGGATCAGATCCAGATCATGGTCATGCAGCAACAGGGCGAATTTGACAAGATCTGGAAAAATATTTTCGCCGAACTGAAAAGGCAGAAGATCTTTTTGGTAACGGAAAAACAACTCAACAGGGAACAACAAAAATTCGTAAGGAATTTTTTTGAAGAAGAACTGTCTTCCAATGTGATCCCCCTTATGATTGAAAGTATTCCGGAATTCCCCTTCATAAGGGAAAAATCCATTTTCCTGGCCGTGGTGCTCTCCAGGGCAAAATCACCATCAAAGAGAAAATACGCATTGATCGAAGTACCCTCCAGGTTTTTTTCCAGATTTGTATTGCTGCCTTCTCCCAGGCCCAATGAGCACCATATCATTTTATTAGAAGACGTGATTCGGTTTTGCCTGCCTCAAATATTTTCATTCTTGGGCTACGACCGGTATTCGGCCCATGTTATAAAAGTTACCCGCGACGCTGAATTTGACCTGGATACTGACATGAGTACCTCCTATATTCAAAAAATTGAAAAGGGTTTGAAGAGCCGGAAAAAAGGTAAGCCGGTTCGATTCCTGTATGACAAAGAAATTGACCCGGGACTGCTTGAATTCCTGGTGCGCAAATTACAGTTAACCAGAAAAGATGCTATTATTCCAGGAGGACGCATTCATAATTTCCGTCACTTCATGGATTTTCCCGAATCCGTTTTCCCACAAAATGCAACCAGAAGAAAACCCATCACCCATCCTGCGCTGGTCAAGGCAAACCGCGTTACCGACGTCATCTTGAAGAAAGACCTGATGCTACATTTCCCCTATCATTCATTCAAGGCCATGATCGATTTGCTTAGAGAAGCGGCCATGGATGAAAAAGTGACCGAGATCAAAATCACTGCATACCGGCTGGCTCCAAATTCAAAGATCATTAATGCACTCATCAATGCCGTGAGAAATGGAAAGAAAGTAACCGTAATGCTGGAACTGAGAGCCCGATTTGATGAAGAGGCCAACCTCGAATGGAAAGTGCGACTGGAAGACGAGGGGGTGAAAGTATTGGTAGGACTTCCAAACGTGAAAGTGCATGCGAAGATTTGTGTGATCAAGAAAAGGCTGGAAAATAAAACCATCCAATATGGATTTGTGGCTACCGGTAACCTCAATGAAAAGACCGCCCTGCTGTATGGAGACCATTGCCTGCTCACGTCGAACCGCAATATCATGGCTGATATCAACCGCATTTTCAGCTACCTGCAAAAGCCAAAGACCGGTGTTCGCTATTTGAAAGCCTGCAAGACCCTCATGGTAAGCCCCTACTTCATGCGAAGGCAATTGTCTTCTTTGATAGAGCGCGAAATCAAACATGCGCGCGCAGGCAGACAGGCCTATATCATTTTGAAACTTAATTCGCTGTCAGACGAAGCCCTGATTGCAAAATTATACGACGCTGCGGCAGCCGGAGTGGCTATCTTCATGATTGTAAGAGGCATCTTTTGCGCCTTCACAGAAAATAAGAAATTCAAGATCCCCATTCGTGCCATCAGTATCATTGATGAATACCTGGAACACGCGCGGGTGCTTGTTTTCCACAACAACAATGAGGAAAAGGTCTTCATTTCTTCAGCCGACTGGATGGTGCGCAACCTCGACCACCGGGTAGAAGCCGCCACACCTGTACATGATGAAGAAATATGTAAGGAGTTAAAAGCGATATTGAAGATTCAGCTCAGAGACAATGTAAAGGCGAGGCGCCTGAACAATGAATTGATCAATGAGTATGTAAATACAAAAGGCAAGAAAATCCGCTCCCAGATTGAAACCTACAAATACCTTCAGAACAAAGCCCACCAGGGGCCATCCAAATCCTGACAACCAATATTGACAGTTGTGGATTTCTATGCCAGCCATGCTGAAAATAATTCGATAATATTGAAGCTAATTTGACTGTTTGAAATTAGCCGCTATCGATATAGGCAGTAATGCAGCCCGTTTGCTCATTAGTGAAGTTCGGGTTAACCAAAATGGCAAACCCGAGTTTAACAAGCTAAACCTGGTGAGAGTGCCCTTGGGCTTGGGGTTTGAAGTATTTGAAACCGGAGAAATCTCCCAGGGAAAAACCGGCATGATACTGCAAACCATCAAAGCTTACAAACACCTGATTAATGCTTATGGGGTCAAATATATCAAGGCCTGCGCCACATCGGCCATGCGAGACGCTACTAACGCGCAGGATATCATCCGAAAAATAAAGCTTGAAACAGATATCTCCATTGAAGTGATTAGTGGCGAGGCCGAAGCCAGCTTTATCTACGAAAATCATATTGCAGAAAACCTTTCAAAGGATGACTCATATCTGTATATTGACGTGGGTGGAGGCAGTACCGAACTCACATTCTTCAGCGACAATAAACTGATCTTTAAAGAATCATTCAATATTGGAACAATTCGCCTGCTTAAGGGCATGGTAACGGATCAGCATTGGAACCAGATGAAAGAATTCATCAAGACGCGTACCAGGGGATATCACCAGATCATCGCCATTGGTTCCGGCGGGAATATCAATAAGATATTCTCTCTTTCAAAGAAGAAAGAAGGTAAGCCCCTTTCATTCGATTTGCTCAAAGACTACTATAAAGAATTCAGCAATTTCACTGTTGAAGAACGAATGCATATTTATAAGCTGCGGGAAGACCGTGCCGATGTAATAGTACCGGCCCTGCTGATTTATATCAATATAATGCGTTGGGGCGCTGCAGACGAAATCTACGTGCCGCGTATAGGTTTGGCCGATGGCCTCATACAGCATCTCTATGAAGAAATTCTGAAATTTTAAATCTGCAAACTTTATTTAACTTAGTGATTCAGAGTTTATGGGCAGATACCAGGATATGTTTTATTCTAACGCAGAACCATATTCCCCTCTTTTACCCCAATTTTAAAACCGGCCTGGCATGAGCCTTAATAAAGAAGTTAAGCGCGTTACCACTAACACGCTTCATAAAATGAAACTCAATGGCGAGAAAATCTCCATGCTCACAGCATATGATTTTTCATTTGCCAGAATTTTTGATGACGCGGGAATAGATATTCTATTGGTGGGAGACTCGGCGAGTAATGTGATGGCAGGGCATGAAACTACCCTTCCAATTACGCTGGATCAGATGATCTATCATGCCGCATCCGTGGTTAGGGGCGCGCGCCGTTCCCTCATAGTAGTTGATTTACCGTTCGGATCTTACCAGGGCAATTCCAAGGAGGCTCTTCATTCCACAATCCGGATCATGAAAGAAACAGGTGCCCACTCAGTAAAACTGGAAGGCGGAGAAGAAGTGCTTGAATCCGTGAAAAGAATCATTTCAAGCGGGGTACCTGTAATGGGGCACCTGGGCCTAACGCCACAATCCATTTATAAATTTGGCACCTACGCTGTCAGAGCCAAAGAAGAGTCTGAAGCCGAAAAACTCAAAAGAGATGCCCGGCTTCTGGAAGAAGCCGGGTGCTTTGCTATAGTTCTGGAAAAAATTCCGGCCATCCTCGCTAAGGAAGTGAGCGAGAGCCTGAGCATTCCCTGCATTGGAATAGGAGCCGGGAAACATTGTGACGGGCAAGTATTGGTTATGCATGATATGTTGGGTATTAATACAGAATTTAAACCTCGTTTTCTTCGCCAGTACCTCAACCTGCATGAAATAATTACGCATGCTGTGCAAAATTATATCACCGATGTAAAGTCACGCGATTTCCCGAACGACCTGGAACAATATTGACATTATCTTACGGAGGATCTCATGTCTGCATCCAGAACATCATAGATCGCAATGCCCTCACCTGTCTGACTCAACTTCATATATAGACTAATACAATCCGTATTAGCTGAGATCCTATTCGTGACTTTCAAACGATCAAAGAAGAAATCTTTCATATGTTTTTTTTCCTGATCTAATATTCTCCTCGCATTGCGGTACTCGCGGACCAGGCCTCCATTATTTTTCTTTTCAGACAGAAGCGCTACTCTATGGAGTTCTTCATTATTATTCTGCAAATCCATGATTTCGCAGACACAGATTTGCGACCGATCTTTTTCCCTCAATTTTTTCAGAAGGGATTCTGCCTTTGCCGAATTGCCGTTCAAATATTTGACCGTTGCCCGAATAAATGCATTGATACTGAATTGATGAGGGCTGGTTGCTAAATCTTTTGCTTTAGCTGGTGCAAGCATACTTGCAGCAATTACCAACAGGAATAACCTGAAGAGTAAATTTGTTTTCATTTTAAAGTTTTTAATCAAGTAATCAATGAAGGTTCCATAAGAGTTTGGCGACCTGATTAAAATTGGTACGGAGGTAATTCTGGTAAGATATCTGGCAGGATTTGCCGTGCAGAAACTAAAAAAAACCTGCACTTACAGGTTTCTCCAATGGGATTAAGGATTGGGTTGAAACCACAAAGAATGCTCATTTATTTTGAAGCTCCTAATTTTTATTGTGCAAACTCAATCCCGGCAGCTATTTTGTATCATAGGTCAATCAGAATGAAATTGCGAACTGGTTGTATCTTGCGCGAAATTGGTAAATAATGAACGATTTTATAAGAGACTTGCAGATAGATGCGAACAACGCCGGGGTATCCACCGGGCAATTTTGGATCGACACGGGATCTGTAGAAATAAAGTCTTATTCACCTGTTGATGGTAAATTGATCGCGGGTGTTAAGCCCTGTGATAAAGACGCCTACGAGCTAGTGGTGGAAAAAGCCGGCAAGGCATTTCTGGAATGGCGGGAATGGCCCGCACCCCGCAGAGGCGAAGTCGTTCGTCAGATTGGTGAAAAAATCCGTCAAAATAAGGAAGCATTGGGTCGGCTGGTTTCCTATGAAATGGGCAAGAGCCTGCAGGAAGGTTTGGGAGAAGTACAGGAAATGATTGATATCTGTGATTTTGCAGTGGGGCTTTCAAGACAGCTTTATGGAAATACAATGCAAAGTGAGCGACCATTGCATAGAATGTATGAACAATGGCATCCACTAGGCATTGTCAGCATCATTTCCGCTTTCAATTTTCCTGTTGCGGTTTGGAGTTGGAATGCAATGCTTGCATGGGTTTGTGGAAATACATGCATTTGGAAACCATCTGAAAAGACCCCGCTCTGTTCGATTGCATGCCAAAAATTAATTTCAAGTGTACTCATTAAAAACAATGTTCCTGAAGGAGTTAGCTGTTTAATTATTGGAGATCGAACCACCGGTGAATGGTTGTCAAATGACAAAAGGATTCAGCTCCTTTCTGCAACTGGTTCAACAAAAATGGGAAAAGCCGTTGGAGCGGCAGTTGCTGCCAGATTGGGAAGATCACTTTTGGAATTGGGAGGTAATAATGCAGTGATAATTTCCCAACATGCTGACCTGGACATAGCGTTAATAGGATCTGTTTTTGGCGCGGTTGGAACAGCCGGACAAAGATGCACCAGCACCAGGAGACTCATAATCCACGAAAGCATTTACAAGAAATTTCGGGACAGATTGGTGAAGGCTTATGATCAACTGAAGATAGGGAATCCACTTAAAGAAGAGAATCATGTAGGTCCGCTTATTGATAAGAATGCCATTCAATTATATTTAAAATCAATCAACCAATGTAAGATAGAGGGTGGAAAATTTATTGTTGAAGGCGGGATTTTGGAAGGAGCTGGTTTTGAAAGTGGATGTTACGTAAAACCGTGTATTGCCGAAGTGGAGCCTGGTATTCCCATAGTCCGGCATGAGACATTTGCCCCAATTCTATATTTATTGAAATATAGTACACTAGAGGAGGCAATTAAAATTCAAAATGAAGTGCCTCAGGGCCTATCATCTTCAATAATGACCCTGAATCTCCGCGAGGCCGAACAATTTCTTTCATTCAAGGGAAGCGACTGTGGAATAGCTAATGTGAATATTGGCACTAGCGGTGCCGAGATTGGCGGAGCATTTGGCGGCGAAAAAGAAACTGGTGGTGGCAGGGAAAGTGGAAGTGACGCCTGGAAGGCTTATATGCGACGCCAAACTAATACCATCAATTGGTCAGACAAGCTTCCATTGGCTCAGGGTATTAGATTTGATCTGTAAATGAGCAGGTTGTCCACATGTTTCCCGTGAAACGTGAATATCTTTTTTTGGTTTCTTTATTTGGAATATTTATTAACATTCTTCATCTATTCTTAGGGAGCCGGAAGCGGAAGTGATTGAGACCCAATAATATTATACTTAATCCTACGTTATAATTCAGCCATTAGTTCCAGATTATCCTTAGAACTAACCCTAGTGCCATGAAAAAAATATACTTCACTATAGCCATTAGTGTATTTATTATCAATAGTTTACTTGCCCAGGTCAAGATAGGGTTTGGCTTTGGTTCTCAAAGCGCTTCGGTTATTGAAAAAAATGATCTCCCCGGATGGAATGCCAATTACAAGAATTTTTACTCTGCCCGAAAAGCATTTCATGTTGGTTTGGCTGCGGAGTTCAGGATTGACCAAAATGGAGACTGGGCATTTCAGCCCTCTGCCATGTACTATTCAAAAGGCAGGAATTTCTCAAAATCTTACGATTCAGCCCTGGCGCTGATTAATGATACTTCTTCCATAAATGCGAGTTGGAAGCTCAACTACATAGATGTTCCGTTGAATATAGTTTACAGGTATCCCCTCTCCCCTCACGTGAGGATCATTCTGGGTGCGGGACCCTATTTTTCATTCTTCCTGAATGGCAAAACAAGCTATGAGGTTCGGAATGTGTACGGAGAATACAGCAGCCAGGATAATAAACTCCCTGCCGGTGATGATGTGAATAGTTACAAAAAAATCAATTGGGGTTTGAACGGATTAATAGGATTTGAATTCGATGAGAGATTGACGCTGACGGGTAATTTCAGCAGAAGCTTATCCAGCTTTTACACTGCCGATTATTCCGGTAGTTTCAATCACCGTGTATATGGCGTTTCATTGATATTTTGGCTCAATCACAGCAATAAGGTGAAAATCCTTAATCCTGCCTTTGCCGACAGAGACAAGGATGGCATTCCTGATGATCAGGATGCCTGCCCCGACGAATTGGGATCAAAGGCTACGAATGGATGTCCTGATAAGGATGGTGACGGAATTGCCGACAATAAAGACAAGTGCCCGAATGTAGCCGGATTATTGAAGTATCAGGGCTGCCCGGTTCCTGACACTGATGGGGACGGCATTGATGACGATAAGGACTCCTGCGTAACGGTTCCCGGATCTCTGATCTATCATGGATGTCCCGTGCCAGACGGCGATGGAGATGGTATTAAAGACAGTGAGGATAAATGTCCAAAGCAGGCCGGCTTAGCCAAATATAATGGCTGCCCTGCTCCCGATACGGATGGTGACGGCCTGAATGACCTGGAAGACAAATGCCCGACCAAACCAGGGGATAAAGCCCATAATGGTTGCCCCGTTGTTCAGGAAGATTTGAATAATATACTTAAGAGCATCGCACATAGCATTCTGTTTGGAGTGAGCAGCGATAAGATTGATCCTAAATCGTTCGAATATCTCGACAAACTGGCTGGCATAATGGAAAAAGACCCGGCATTGAAATTGAATATTGAAGGACATACAGATAATACTGGCGCGAGAAAATTCAACCAAATACTTTCCGGTAAGAGGGCTCTTGCCATCAAGGCCTATCTTATTCAAAAAGGAATAGAAAAAGACAGAATGACCGCTTCAGGATATGGTCCCGACAAGCCAATCGCCAGCAACAATACGGAGAAGGGTAGAACGCAAAACCGTCGCGTTGAATTGAAACTAAAATATTAACGGGTCCGCATGCCCGAATGGTAATATTAACTCCCGGAATTCATTTCGGGAGTTATTTTTTTATTTCCGGGAATTACCAAATGCTAAATTGAGGAATTGGAATAGAATAAGACATGTTTGGAATCAGGAGCTATTTTCGTTTAGCATACTACGTGAGTGTCACTGGCGTTTATACTATAACATTAGGCATCAGCCCCGGAAAATATCCGATTCAGATTTTTTCGGCTCTTTACTTTCCAGCTTGTTTATCATAGGATAATATCGTATTAAATAGTTTATAAACATAGTGAATTAGTCCAAACCTTTATTATTTTTGTGTCATCAATATCTTCTGTCAAACCTTCACGGTATCCTATCGTACTACCAACGTTATTGATGATCTTAATTTCTTAGCCTGCTGTCAAGGCACCAGATCCACACCTATCGAAAGCTTGAAAAAAGGAAAATTACTGTCCTAGATCATGGTAGTAATTTCATGAATTTAAACTTTGTTTTAAGTGAAAATTTTATGAATTATCACCAGTGTGAATGCGAACTGACTAAGTAGTTTCTTGCAATATCAATAAGTGTTTTTACGTTTTTAGATAGATAAAGCCACAGTTCGGAACCCCTTTGTAAAACGAAATTTTTTTTTATGAGAAAGATAGATGCGCTTTTGATGTCGGTGCTCATCCTCTATGACTTCGGCGCACAATCGATAGTTGAGACCAAGAATAGCTCTTTTGGCCAAACATTTGAGATTGAAAAACATGCAGTTCGCGGAAAACAAGCGGCCATTAATCCGTTGGATGAGGTTACCGCAGACTATAATATAAGCAAGGTTGCCAGGGAGGAATTTGTTTCCCTTGAGGCAGGCAACAAGGCCCTGGTCAGGGAGCAGGCTGCAAAAGTATCCCCTGCCGCCATTGCTTCTACCAATGAGCTGCTTCTTTCCGAATCAGCAGTCATGAATTCAGTGAAGGTTGATGTGTCCCCCAAATCAACCATGTCTCAAGCCATAGAATTGACTTCCGAATATAAGATAGCAGTTCTTTCCGCCAATGTTGAGGAAGATGCAAATGCAGCGCTGACTGCCGGCAACGACATGTTCAGGGATGGCGATAGAGACGGCGTGTTTGACAAAGAAGATAAATGTCCTAACCAGTCTGGCGTGGCAAGGTTTGACGGATGCCCCGTTCCTGATTCAGATGGAGATGGAGTAAATGACGAGGAAGACAGGTGTCCCTTGCAAACCGGAAATGTTGCCAGCTTTGGTTGTCCCGTCAAGGATCTGGCTGTTGCCAAGCAATCCCAAACCGCTTCTGAAGTATCAAATATTGAGCAAACTGGTAATACCAGCTTCTTAAGCCAGACAGTACTTTTTTCATTCAATAGCTCAGTACTGACAAATGATGATTTTAATGTGGTGCTTCATATAGCCGATCGCCTGATCAACGATACGAGACTGAAGGTGGATATTTATGGCTATGCAGATAACCTGGGATCAGAAATTGCAAATAAGAGAGCATCACTTTCACGTGCAACGAATGTGGCCGATTATCTCACCGGGTTGGGAGTTCATCAGGAACAGATTAATATTAAGGGACTGGGTAGTTCAGAACCATTGTCTGATAACAATCCCAGCGAAGGCCAACCAGAGAATCGTCGCGTAGAAATGCACCTAAAATATTAGATTAGTTAATTATGCTATAAAATGTCAGGGATAAGCAACCCTGACATTTTTTTTATGCGTCTGATGATGGGAGCCCGCAAAAAATGTTAAACGGTGCTGAAAAGATGAAATATTTTGTTCAAATTTGCTTATCAAAAATAAATCTAGTCGAATGAAGAAGCTGATCCTGGTTGCCCTGTGGAGTATCTGTATATACAGTTTCACTCTAGCCCAAACCTCAGTTAAAGAAGTACCAAAAGGCTGGCATTTGCTCGATCCCAAGACCGATGGTTTTTATGGCATTGGAGCGGAAAGAGCCTATAATGAACTGCTAAAAGGGAAGAAAAGTGTGCCGGTAGTAGTCGCTGTGATTGATTCAGGCGTGGACACCACGCATGAGGATCTGAAAGGCATTTTATGGACCAATCCCCGTGAAATACCCGGAAATGGCATTGATGATGACCATAATGGTTATATAGATGATATACATGGTTGGAATTTCCTGGGAGGCAAAGATGGCCGAAATGTGAGCAAGGATTCTTACGAAGCAGCAAGGGTCTATTATAGGCTCAAAAAGAAATTCGGATCCTCAACGCGCAATGAAACTTCTTTAGATGCGGCAGAAGTGGAAGAATTTAAGCTTTATAAAAAGGTAAAAGACAAGATAGAAGGCGATGCCAAGGAAGCTACAATGAACGTAATGTTTTTGAAGAATATAGTGGAGAAAATGCCTGTTTCTGATAGCTTTCTCAGAAAAGCGCTTGCCAAAGACGAATACAATGGTGATGACCTTCAGAAATTCAAACCCAATTCCACAGAAGAAAGTAAGGCCAAGAGCACCATGATGGCACTATTTCTTGGTTTCCAGGCTAATGATCTCAGTAATAAGAAGTTGATTTCGATGACTGAAGAATTTTACAGTGGGGAAAAGGCAAAAGTTGAGGCCACGGAAAAGGAACCCGAAGACTATCGTGGAGAAATAGTGAAAGATGATTATGAGGATATCAGCGACAGGTATTATGGTAATAACGACATAATGGCCAGTAATCCCATGCATGGTACCCATGTTTCAGGTATCATAGCCGCCATAAGGAATAATGGAATTGGAATGAATGGGGTTGCAGACAATGTCAGGATCATGATGATCCGTGCGGTGCCTGACGGTGATGAGCACGATAAGGACATTGCCAATGCCATCATGTATGCTGTGGACAATGGTGCAAGAGTAGTGAATATGAGTTTTGGAAAGAGCGTATCGCCTGAAAAGAAATGGGTGGATGATGCGGTAAAATATGCAGAATCAAAGGGAGTGCTGCTGGTGCATGCGGCAGGAAACGATGCTGAAAACGTGGACGTAAATGATAATTTTCCGAATCCCGATTTCGCCAACGATTCTGCAACCCGGGCTACCAACTGGATAACTGTTGGAGCCAGTGGTGACCCCAAAGCAGGAGGCATAACTGCGCCCTTTTCAAATTATGGCAAAAGAGAAGTAGATGTGTTTGCGCCTGGAGTCAAAATATATTCCACTTTACCTGGCGGGAATCAATATGGAAATTTGCAGGGCACATCCATGGCAAGCCCGGTAGTAGTGGGGCTGGCCGCCCTGATCATGTCTTATTTTCCAGAGCTAACCGATCTTCAGGTAAAATCAGTCATTGAAAAATCTGTGACCCCCCTTGAAAATATTAAAGTCAAGAAACCAGGTACGGATGAAGATGTTGATTTATCAAATATCAGCAGGTCAGGCGGCATCATCAATGCTTACGAAGCAATCAGGTTGGCTTCTACACTGTCAGGTGAAAAAAAGGTGCAACCGGTCCTTCCTAAATCACAATTAAAAAAATCCAAGAAGGATTGATTACATCCGTTTGGGCTCGGGATGAATTTTTGCGGATTCTTCTAAAGCCAAAGGTTTTACTGGTTTATTTAATAGCCGGGTGCAAATCTGGCTGCCAGACGATCTATCCGGAAATCACTCAAAAATAGTTTTCAGGAACTTTTTAACCATGGCAAGACCATCAAAATCGGATTATATTCCATTCTATGAAACTTACGTTTCTCTTGTTCCGGAAAATGATATCAAAGAAGCATTGCTGCAATCCCTTCCATTGGTTGAATCTTTCCTGGATTCAATTCCCGGAAATAAGGCTGATTTTGCCTACGCAGATGGAAAATGGACAATTAAGCAATTAATCCAGCATGCCATTGACGCAGAAAGGATTTTCTGCTACCGTGCCTTGTGCATTGCTCGTGGTGAAAGTCAAAATTTGCCCGGATTTGAAGAAAATGAATATGCCCGTCAGGCTGTTGTGGATCACCGGACCCTGCGTGAATTGCGGGACGAGTTCCTGGCGGTAAGGAAGGCCAGTATTCTGCTGTTTAACAGCTTCACTCAAGAAATGATGGATGCCAAAGGACGCTCCAATAACAACCCGATTTCTGCCCTCAGCATCGGATATATTCTTGTAGGACACGTGAAGCATCATCAAAGGATACT
>CALFNL010000238.1 GCA_937902875.1 uncultured Bacteroidota bacterium
CTGGCCGCGTGAGCAGGTTTGTCTGTTACCAGGCTCCGCCGCCGACTCAAAATCAAATACAGAATGCGGCTGCATAAAGCTGTGAGTGCAGCTTAAGACAATCAGCTAAGGATGCGATTGGTTTGCCTTTGTCCTGTCGCATCCCGACAATCAATCAGGGGATAAGCATGTAGAAAGCTTATGGAGAATATGTTTGGACGCGGGTTCGACTCCCGCCGGCTCCACTATTGTTCGCTCCATATTGGTTCGTGTCTTCACGAACCAAATTATTCAGATCATTCTGGATCTGGAAATCAAAAAGCTTGTTGAACGGGCAGGTGAATAATTCCAAGTATTGGTTCTCTTTTCCGGCTCGAAGCGAATAATTCATTTCAAAATAAAAACTTCCAGATCAATCGGGCTTTTCTGCATCTGTCCATCGGGTCTGCCGGGAGGAGCCTGATTCGCATTTGGAATGTTAGGGGGAGGCCCGCCCGGTCCTCCACCAGACCCACCCGCTGCATAAATCCTGTTATTGTAAACCGTTGCCGCCATGCCGTTTCGCGCGTAGTGCAGACTGTCAGTTTCAGTCCATTGCTTTGAAGTTGATGGATCCAGGTAAAAAGTGTTTTTGCGGGGCGCATTATGCTCGGTTGCTGTGGCTCTTTCTCCTCCCATATAATACAATATACCATTCAGGTTAACCAATGCTCCGCCGCCGCTTCCCAAGGGAAGCCTGGCCGAAAGTGTTGACCATGTTCCTGTATTGAAATCGTAAACATCCACATCCAGCATGGTCATGGCGAAAAAAGGGACTTTGTTTTCGGGATCGCGATAACTGGTATTTCTGCCGCCTACAACATATAATTTGTCGTTTATTACTGCCGCGGAGCAATGGTCCCTGATATTTGGCGCATCAGGCAGACTCTTCCAGGTTTTGGCTTCAGGATCATAGCAGTCAAACATATTGTTGGTGCCGCTGGCATGCCCGTGTAGGATACCCGCTATCAGGTATAATTTGCCCTTGTATTCAATGGCGGCGGCGCCGCCTCTCCTTCTGGCCGATGGAATTTCACCACCCTTTTCCCAAATGTTTTTTTTAGTATCGAAATTATAGACATTGGCCATAGGCACCTGGTTTGGGAAATTTCCCTCCGAAAAAGCGTCGAGAACATAAATTTTATTCCCGTAAGCTACCGCCTGAAAATGATGCATTGGCAGGGGCGCTGTGGCCAGTCTTTTCCATTCACCGGTTTTGGGATCAAAAGACTCCACGGCTCTTTTCCCTTCTCCATCACCACCTATCAGATAAAGCTTGCCGTTCACAGCTGCCATTCCACATTCACTGCAGTTTGGCGCCGTGTTCCTGGTTTTTAAAACTTCCCACCTGCCATCCTGGGCCAACACCATACCATAAAAACAAAAAGGCAATAGAAGAGAGATTGCAACAGATTGCTTTTTCATACGTTCAATTTTGACTCGTCAACTAAATCGACTTCACATAAAAGGTAGTGCAAATATTCATATCAACAATCAGGCATTCATTGTGGAGACAGGCCCCATTGTGCAAATAAAAACATCATATGCCCACCTGTGCTGCATACCTCATATAGAAACCCATAACCGACATCAGTAATATCAGCATCACCAGGATGATGGAGATTATATTCAAAAATTTAGAAGGCTTCTTGTACCAGAAGAATAATGACAATGAAAATAGCAGGGTCTGCAGTAGAACCTCAGGCATTCCGCTAATATGTTCCTGAAAACTTAAATTAGTATAGATCATGCCTTCCATTGAGCCGGGGCTGGGCCCTGCAGTTCCTAAAATCGCCAGGCCAACAAATAGCAGCCATAGTTTCAGCCAACCATATTTTTCGGATAGGAATATCGTTTTAAAGGGCCAAAGAATGATAGCGAAAAGGATTCCCCTTAGAATTTGTAAGGCCGGACCTGCTGCCACCCACAATGAATCAACGGGTTTCATAAAATATTTTAGGTGGCCTGATGCGTAGAGAGTACTATAGGAAAATATATTGAATGCGATCAATCCAACAAGGAAATAGGTGATCATGTGGAGCGCAATTACCCGCCAAAGGAATACTCTGAAATTGGCAGGACTGCTATTTGAGCGGGGATCTGGCATTGTGTAGAATTGAAATTTGTTATTAAGGAACAATTAAAACAAAGCTGTCGTTCCCGGCAAATTTCAACGACAAAGTAGAAAATATATCCCAGCCTTCATACCAGGTGGGGAAATAATACCGGTTCGTGATTTTCGCTATGGTTCCAAGGCGGCAGTTTTTCTTTATTGAAAGATTTGAGCAAGGAATTTTAGTAAATCCTGTTCGTAAGGAAATAAGGCGAGTGAATTCCGATTCCTGAACACAGGAACCGGGGCCGGGACCTTAATGCCAGTTGGGGGAAATAATGCGGGTTCGTAATTACATGAACCTTGCCGTTGTATGTCACCCTAAAGAAGCATCCTGCACATATACAAGCACCCATGACTTTGCCGCCCGACCCAACGCAATTTTTAGCACATTGCAAGGCACACAAAGCCGACACACAAAAGCCAACCTTGCAAAGAGCTAAAAATGCCAACGCACAACCCGCCCACCCCGGCTAACAATTATCTATCAACAGTATGTTGAAAACTTCAGCAACAGATCTTTGCTCAACAGGGTGGCAGCATTTAAATTTGACACAAATTGTCAATAGACACTATGTCAACAATAACAATTGGCGAAAAGCTTCGCCAGATTAGAGAAGAAAAGGATTTGCCATTACGCAAAGTGGCTGCACT
>CALFNL010000239.1 GCA_937902875.1 uncultured Bacteroidota bacterium
CTTCAAATTGCAATCCGAAATAGTCCTTTGCGGGACTCACGATAAGGTCTATCTTATCGGTAATGCCTTGTTTAGAAATTTTTTGATTGGCAAGATCCCCGGTGGATGTGGGTTTCAATTCGTAATAGGAATATTTCAATCCGGCTTTCCGGGAGGTCTTGGCCGAAGCGGGGTGCCAGGTGTAAACATCGGCTTGCGTTTCAGCAATAGCGCTTGGCAATAGGTTCTTTTCAAAAGCCCTTGCACGGATGGAAGTGCTTTGATTGATTATTACAGGTTTCTCATATGAAGTTGACTTTCCCGTAGGTTCCGATCCGTCTGTAGTATAACGGATAAGGGCACCCGGAGATTCCATACTCACCACCGGTTTTACCGAGCCTTTCTCATAACTTACCCTGAGTGTAGGTTTCCTGCCATATGCGCCTGCGTTGAATATTTTTATGGTATAGGCATAGGCGCTCTTGTAAAGATTGGGATCAAATGCAGGAAAATGTATAACAATATTATTCCCTTCCTGCTTCCATTCCAGGGGCTGCTTAGTTTCCAACAGTTCAATGACCGTGCCCAGCGGGATTTGCAAATCCTGAATCATAAATTGGTTCCCTTTCGGCCATCTGGGCAGGATCGCATAGAGGTTATTGGCTTTGGGATTATAGGTGAAAAAACATTCTTTCACTGCAAAGCCTGGATCGGGATCAACGGTGAGTTGAAGCATGAGGTCGGATCCTTTGCGGGCCTTGTAATTCCTGTTCCCTTCGCTCCATTGCGAGGGATATTTCCACCGGTAACAACCATAGATCGCTTCAGAGTTGATTTTCATCCAGCTTCCGATCTGCGTCAATCTTTCCTGCATGATGGGAGGGATCTTGCCGCTGGCGTCGGGGCCAATATCAAGAAGAAAATTACCACCGCGGCTCACTTTGTCAACGAGGCTGATGACCAGAGATTGAGCCGAATTATAATCCCAGGCATCTTCATCACGGTTAAAGCCATACGAATATCCCATTCCCCGGCTTTCTTCCCAATAATGGTCCTCAAAATCAAGATCCGGTTGATATTCCGGTGTATAGAATCCCCCGTGATGAAAGCGCACGCCGGAGCCCCATCGGTCATTCACTACGATCTTATCTTTTACAGGACTATCGTTGTAGAGCCAGGCAAGGAATTCCTGCGATTTCCAGAATTCGGCGGGAGCTTCCCATTCACCGTCGGTCCAGAATACATCAGGCTGGTAGGTATTAATCAGGTCCTTCATCTGGGGCCACATGTGGTCACTTACATAGCGTGGCTTGTTGTTCAGCCAAAGGGGATTGAACCATTCATAAAGTGAATAATACATGCCCGCGTGCACCGTTGTCTTCCTGATCGCTTTGAATAAATCTCCCAAAAGATCTCTGTGCGGCCCCGCATCAACAGCATTCCAGGGAAATCCCCAGTCGCGCGAAGCCTCCTTACTGGGCCAGAGGGCAAAACCATCATGGTGCTTGGATGTAAGCACCACGTATTTGGCGCCCGATTCCTCGATAAGCTTCGCCCAGTCGTCAGGGTTATACAATTCTGCCTTGAATTGCGGCGCCAGCTGGTAATAGCTGGTCTCTTCCCCGAATTTTTTCTTGTGATAGTCTTTTACGGCGCCATTGAATCCATCGTGCTGAAGCCAGTACTGGTACCACTCCGAATAATTCCCCTTGGGAGTCCAGGCAGGAACTGAATATACTCCCCAATGAATGAAGATCCCGAATTTGGCATCCCTGTACCATTCCGGAATTGGCCGCTTGTCAAGCGATTCCCAATTGGGTTGATAGGCCTGGGGAAAAACCGAAACGTAGAATAATTGGATGGCCAACAGGCAGTACAGTTTTTTCATTTTGAATTTATTTTGAAAGGGAATATTCATAAAATATCCGGAAGTTTCTGTAAGAGGATGATTGGACCAGCCTTCAATTCCACTGAACCAGAATGTCTATTGAAATGAAATCAGCTTCAGCCCTGCATCGAAGGTAGTTCGCCATCCGCCCCGTGATTAGTGACTACCGAACGAGATTTCAATAGGCGCGCCATTTGTTTCACTTCATCTTCATTGAGCAGGATTGACTGCAGGTTTTCATTCATGGCAGGATTCTGGTATTCCATTCCGGAGGGTACCAGGTTTCTGGCCGAACTGTGAAATTCGGTGACTCCTGTTTGGTGCAGCAACTCCATTATATTGGATGCCCTCACCCCGGAACCGGGCATGATGCTGATCCGGCTGTCTGACTGTTTCACTAATTGCGCGATGGTGAATGCTCCGTCCATGGCGAGAGGCCGCCCACCACTCGTTAGTATTCTTTCGCAACCAATATCAATCACATCTTCCAATGATTCATAGGGATCATAAACGCGGTCAAATGCCCTGTGAAAGGTTACACCCATGGGGTAGGCCAGGTCAACCAGCCTGGAACAGCGGATTTTGTCAACCGTGCCATCACTATGCAGCATGCCTATGACCACGCCATCGCATCCGGTTTCGCGACAAAGGCGGATATCTTTTTTCATAATCTCAAATTCATCCCTGCTATACAAAAAATCCCCGCCCCTGGGACGAATTATGGGGAACAGCCGGATGCCGGTTTTTTGCCTTGCAATATGGATCGTGCCATAGCTTGGTGTGGTGCCACCTTCTCCGGGATTATCGCACAATTCAATGCGATGGGCGCCGGCCCTTTCCGCGATGAGGCAGGACTCCAGGTTAAACGCTATCACTTCAAGCCTGTATTCAGGTTGTGGTTCCATAAATTAATCTTCGAACTATAAAATGCTCTTGCCAGGTATCAGGCTCTCCAGTTTTGAGGACCTGACAGCATAGGTAAATCCTTTCTGTATAGCATAGGCGCCATATTCGCCCTTCCGGTTCAGGGCCAAAAATCCTACCTGGATGGATTTTGCACTGGCAGGATTGCGATTGACAATTCTTTCGACCGTTTTTTTGCATGCCAGCTCGGGAGAATAACCCTGGCGCATGAGCTCAACTACCAGGTGCGATCCTACGCTTCGAATCACTTCTTCGCCAACACCCGTTGAGGTGGCGGCTCCAACTTCATTGTCAACATACAGTCCCGCACCAATAACCGGAGAATCTCCCACACGTCCATGCATCTTGAATGCGAGTCCGCTGGTAGTGCAGGCCCCGCTCAAATTTCCCGAGGCATCAAGGGCCAACATTCCGATTGTATCATGATTGTAAGGGCCTCCTGCCAGATAAAGTGGAGCCATAGTTTCTGCAGATGAGGCCGCCTTCTTATCATTCAATTCATTTTCAATATTCATTTTGGGTTCATATTTTGACGACTTCAGCCATTCCTTCCAGGCTCTTTCACTCTCCGGAGTAAGGAGATTTATTTTTTCGAATCCCTGGGATAGCGCGAATTGGAGAGCACCGTCTCCCGCGAGGATGATATGCGGAGTCTTTTCCATCACCATCCTGGCCACCGAGATCGGATGCATTATATGTTCCAGACACATCACTGATCCGCAATTGCCAAGATGATCCATGATGCAGGAATCGAGCGTCACCCTTCCGTCGCGATCGGGTAATCCTCCATAACCAACTGTTTGAATATTGGGATCGGCTTCCGGAATTTTTACACCTGCCTCCACCGCGTCCAGAGCGCTGCCATTTTTTTCAAGAATCTTCCAGGCCTCCACATTGGATTGCTTTCCAAAATCCCAGGTGGAAATGACAATGGGCTTTGTAATAGCACCGCTTCCGGCCCAGGATTTTTTTTGGAAGGATAGAAATGAAGAACTTAAGGCCGAGATCTGAATAAATTTTCTGCGATTGAGCATGATTGCGATTTGTTGATGATGAAAATACGAAAACAAAATTAGTGAGGAGCAGGCAAGGTGGACTTGGAATTTAGTCTCATAAAATTTAGTCCCGTAAAATATTAGCGTTGGATTCAAGAATTATTTCTATCAACACGATTACCCATTTAGGCCGCACGGGCCTTGTAGAGATAGGGTGGCTTCGTCATGTATTGCTCAATGAGCCGGTGCCAGAGGCTTCTCATTGAATGTCTGCCATTGAAGCGGAAAAAGAATTCATCCAGGTAACCATGAACGAATCTCTCGGAACAGTGATGGTGG
>CALFNL010000240.1 GCA_937902875.1 uncultured Bacteroidota bacterium
GGTCAAAATGATGCGTGGCCTTATGCACCAGCAGAGAACCGCTGTTCTTCCTCAGGCGATGCCAGCGGCGAAAATAATCGGCGCCATGATAAACGTCGAGATACCAGTGAAAGTCAACCGAAGTGATTTTTCCAATAGAGTCATTGCGCAACAGCTCATAAATCTTTTGGCGGTGTGGAGAATACCGGTAGTTAAAAGTGACTTTTATTTTCCTGCCTGCCTTTTGTTCGGCGTCCAGTATGGCCTGGCATTTAATTTCATCGGTTGTGAGGGGTTTTTCCGTAATCACTTCAGCTCCATATTCGAGGCCCTTTATGATGAATTGATGATGCGTTCCATCCACGGTGGTCACTATCAGTGCCTCGGGCTTATTTTCAAGCATCATTTTGTCGAAGTTGGTATAGCCATTGCAGTTCACTCCCAGGTATTTCCTGGCAGTTTCCACTCTTCCGGGGTTAATATCGCAAAGGCCCACAAATTCCACCAGGTTCCCAAATTCTTCCAATACGGGCCTGCCCCACATGCCGAGTCCTCTGTCGCCGGTGCCAACCATCGCTATTCTTTTTTTTGCCGGATATTTGGGAGCAGCCGGCATTGAAGCAGCTAATTGCTCGGAAAGAATGGTTGCAGCAATTGTGGCTCCTGATTGCTGCAGGAAATTTCTGCGATCCATGAAAATGAGTTTAAGAGAAAAGTTAAGGAATAATCGAGAGATCGCAAATATGCCGGGCATTCGTGAAAGCGGTCAGGCCTTTGTCTGGTACAATGCCTTGTACAGTTCTCGTATGGCTGCCGTTTCTCAATCATCCAAAAAAAACCGGAGACCTGCTTCGAGATTCATTATTGTCTCACGCGTATGTATACAAGTTTAATATTTTCTTTTTCGGTCTGTCGAAGGTCCATATCGAATTTTCCAGTGCTCTTGATCAGCGGAGCCAGTTTCTTGAAGCCATAATTCCTGGGATCGAAATCGGGTTGTTTCTTGAGAACAAGATTTCCCACATCGCCGAGGAAGGCCCATCCGGATTCATCGGCAAGGTCAGTAACGGAAGATGCAATCAGGTTGATGATTGGTTTATCAATCTTTTTGATGGATTCAATTTCGGTTCGTTTTTCCTTCTTTCTGCTTTCTACCACAGGTTCGGTATCGCTAACGCCAAGGATTTCTATATAAATGAATTTGTCGCAGGCCGAAATGAAAGGGAATGGTGTCTTTTTTTCTCCCATGCCAAATACTTTCATCCCTGCCTCGCGAAGCCTGATGGCAAGTCTCGTAAAATCGCTGTCGCTCGACACCAGGCAAAACCCATCCACCTTTCCTGAATAAAGAATATCCATGGCATCGATGATCATGGCGGAATCGGTGGAATTCTTACCCGTGGTATAGCTGTATTGCTGCACTGGTGTTATGGCGTTTTCCAATAAAACACCTTTCCAGCCAGACACAGTTGGCTTTGTCCAGTCGCCGTATATCCTTTTGAAAGTTGGGGTTCCATATTTTGCCAATTCTTCCAGCATCGCCTTGATATTGGAATATGGCACATTGTCGGCGTCAATAAGAACCGCCATTCTCAAATCAGTGTTTTTTTCCATTTTTTAATTTTCTTATAATTGAATTTGCTCTCAATTAAATCATGGGTTCTCCTTTTCACTAAACAGGAGTTTATTATTGAAGGGATCAACAACTTCCATACATATTCCTCCCCAAAAGGCCTTTTCCAGGCCTGGTTTATTGTACTTGTAATTCTTATCGGTCAAAAATTTATGATACTGCGCCAGCCCGGTATATTCAATAAAAACCTTTGCTCCAGGGCAGGAATCACCATGGTGTTCCGAGAGTTGAAGGGAAATATGTTCCCTGGAGCTTTCCATATATACGGGGGAGTTTTCCTCGAACCGATGTTCGCCTTTCACAATAAAGCCCATCCAGTCCACATAAAATTCTGTGGCCTTGAGGTAGTCGAAGATGCGCAGTACGGGGATGACTTTAAGATTCATTCTTAAAATATTTCAATTTTGAATAATCGCGAGAGGATGGGATTCACTCCGGATATCTCACCCTTTCTGCCTCATTGGAAAGAATTTTCCTCAAATGGTTCTGTTATCATGGGGCCTGGTTCTGCTCTCTCCTGGTAAAGCTAACAGGGTTAGATTTGAAAATGATTTTTCTCATTGTAAAATCAGGTCAGGCTTCAACTCTTGCAAGGGCCGAGATCTTTTCATGTAATTGCAGCACCTGTGGAATTACTAATAGCTGTTCATCATTCCTGATCACAAAGTCGCACAGTCCCATCTTTTTATCTTCGTCCATTTGATTTCGCATGCGCTCAATCACTTCATCTTCGGTCACATTGTCGCGTTTCATTACCCTTTGGATCCGGAGCTTTTCGGGAGCAGAGACTCCGATTACATAGTCCAGATTTTCATGTGCGCCGCTTTCGAATATCAGGGCTGCTTCTTTGATGGCATAAGGACCGCTTTGCTTTTTCATCCAATTTTCCGCGTTCCGGATCGTAGCAGGGTGTACCAGGGCATTCAGAGATGCTAATTTTCGGGGGTCATTAAAAACCAGTGAGGAGATATATTGGCGGTCAAGGCGTCCATCAACATAAGCGCCTTTCCCAAATTCTTTGATGATCTCCTGTTTCAATGCATCATCCTCATTCATAATCTGCTTAGCGGCTTCGTCTGCATAATATACTGCAATACCCAATATTTCAAATACGGCGGCTACCGTAGATTTGCCGGAGCCGATGCCTCCTGTAAGCCCGATTTTCAGCATATATGGATAATTCCTGTAAATGTGTTCCGAAGTTAAAGAATGATCAGACCAAAACCGAATACCGGCCTTTTACAAAACAAAAATCCGGAACCCATGCCTTGGATTCCGGATATGGTCAATTCTTGTAACCGTGCTCATTTTTTATCTGTACTCTTATTGAGGGCCTTGCTCCATTCCATGCTGACTGCCGTTTTTTCAATTTTGAGATAGCTTCCAGGGCTCACTTCAAGCTGCAGGGTATTGTCTTCATTCACTTTGTATATAGTTCCATGGATTCCCGCAATGGTCACGATTTTATCTCCTTTCTGCAGGCTGCTCTGGAAATTCTTGGCGTCCTTGGCTTTTTTCGCCTGGGGTCTTATCATAAAGAAATAGAACACTACAATAATACCAAGAAGCATGATGAATGAATAGCTATTATAGCTGGACTGGGGACTGGCTTGCAATAAAACAAAGTACTGGTTCATGTTTGTAATTTATGAATTGAATGATTAACTCTTCTTATTTACTACCACATTAAATGTTAACAGCTCATTACCTTTTCTTGTATTGGTGCTAACCATGATTGTTTTATGGTTGGGACCCGGTTTATTCTGGCTGTCGAATTCGGCGCGTATGATACCTTCCTTTCCCGGCGCAATGGGTTCCGAAGGTTTTTCCGCAACCGTGCAACCGCAGGATGGGCGTGCATCCTTAATAATAAGCGGCTTGTTACCGTTATGCCTGAAATGGAACAAGATATCGAGTTTTTCGCCTTCG
>CALFNL010000241.1 GCA_937902875.1 uncultured Bacteroidota bacterium
ATGAGTTGGCCACTCGCAAGCCGGCAACCTTCCCTGTTAGATTTCCCAGGATATTGGGTTCACGGGCCTTCACCAGGTCTGCGCCCTTTACTTCCTGCAAGGCATATCCAATCCTTTTCTTTTCTTTTCTGATACCAAGTGCCGTAACCACTACCTCACCCATCGCCGAATAATCTCTTTCAAGAAAGAGTGAAACAAATTCACCATTAGTGCTAATCTCAACCGGCTTATAACCGGTTGAAGAGAATTCCAGGACTACCTGTCCGTTGTTCCTGGAAGTGATGACGAAATTACCGTCTTTATCGGTTTGTGTTCCGCCTCCTGCTCCTTTGATCTGTACCGAAATGCCCTGAAGAGGAGCCCCGCTACTGTCAGTTACCTTTCCTTTAAGTTGCCGGTCCTGTGACATTGCAAGGGCACTGCAGCTAACCACCAGGACAAGCAATAAAAATTTTTTCATAAAGCAATTTTTTTTGGGATACAAAAACAATTTTAAGCAATGCGTTTGTTCGCAGGCAATGATAAACCACTGCAGGCTTAATAAACCTGCAACGATCTGTTAAAAAACTCCGGAAAAATTCTCAGGCCAATCAAATAATCCGTTATTGCGCTATTACGGTCATTGTGAACCAAGATCGTTCCGGTTGCATTCCTGAACAATGCTAAACAGAAATCAAATGAACAAAAAGTAATTGCGGCTATTTATTTGCGCAATCGTTCCCGGCAACGATTTCAGCAGCAGTATCAAGTTCTGTGTAGACCAGTTTCAGACCAATATTTTCAATTTTATTTTCTTAGATATTTTTCTATCGGGGAAATTTGCCACTCGTCACGTCTTTGGTCCCCGATTCCATTCACATGGGCAAATGAACTATCTTTATAGTATGTGGCACTTTGATTAAAGTGAGGAAATTAGCTTATGAAATTTGAAGCGGTTACTATTAAGGATATTGCAAAAGCGCTTTCGCTGTCAACATCTACAGTATCAAGAGCGCTGAGGGATAGTTATGAAATAAGCCCTGAAACAAAGCAAATGGTCCTGGATTGCGCTGAAAAACTAAATTATCAGCCCAACCCGATTGCCAAGAGTTTACGCGACCGGCGCAGTGGTTCAGTCGGCGTAGTTGTTTGTGAAATCGCGAATAGTTTTTTTTCTCAGGTAATCAATGGCATCGAATCCATTGCTTATGATAAAGGATACAATGTGATAATTTCACAGAGTCATGAATCCTACGAGCGGGAAGTGATCAATCTAAAATACCTGTCATCCCGTTCCGTTGACGGATTGCTCGTTTCGCTTTCAACCGAAACCAATGATCTTAGTCACCTGCAATATTTGCATAGTAAGGGATTACCAATGGTTTTCTTTGACAGAGTAGCCAATAGCATTCCCACTCACCAGGTAACCGTTGACAATTTCAAGGGAGCATACGAGGCCACAGAACATCTTATCAAGAGCGGATACAGGCGTATCGCCACCCTCACTAATTCTGCTTACCTCTCCATCACCACTGAAAGAGTTGCGGGTTATAAAGCGGCTCTTGAATCAAATGGTCAGAAGGTTCAGGATTCCCATATCAAATTTTGCTTTTATGGTGGGATGATTTTCTCCGAAATTGAAGTAGCCCTGGATTCGCTGATGATGCTGAAACAAAGGCCCGACGCAATTTTTGCAACGAGCGATAAATTGACCACGGGTTGCTTGAAATATTTTAGAAAAAAAGGGATGAAGGTTCCCGACGATATTGCACTGGTGGGATTTTCAAATTCCGAAATCGCAGAAATGCTTAATCCGTCTCTCACAGTTGTTCGGCAGCCAGCCATGGAAATGGGAAAATGCGCCATGGAATTACTCCTCAATCTTATAGAGAGCAAGCGCAAGATTACGCAGTTTGACAAAAAAGTGCTCGACCCCGAACTATTCATTCGCGAATCATCCAGACCGGCAAGCATCGGTTCCGGTTTTCCAGTTTGAATTGGCGCAAAAATTCCAATCCAGGAAAGGTTAAATAATGTCAGGCGATTGCGACTATTAACCTGCATTAATATCTCTATACGGCCATCCTGAAATTATTTTGTTAACCAGCCCTACCTTCAAGCTGCAAAAAAATCATGTCATATAATTTTCTTCATGATTAAACATGCGTCCGCTGCATTTACCCGCCGATTGTATTTTCTTTTCTTTCCACCCAAAAAAATTGTTTTATTTTTTTTCACCCTGTTAGTACCTTTACAGGCAAGGCAATTGAATGGAAATGAATGTGAGATTATTTGCCGGGTCATAGGCTTAAATTGAATATTCATATGGAACCGATTCCCAGAAAAGTTGTGGTTGTAGGCGGTGGTTTTGCCGGCATCAACATCATTAAGCGCTTATGCAGAGACCAGCGATTTCAGGTAACATTGGTGGACATCAATAATTATCATTTCTTCCCTCCCCTGCTTTATCAGGTGGCCACCGCTTTTATTGAACCTTCCAATATCAGCTATCCTTTTCGCAGGATGTTCCAGAAAAAAAAGAATCTCCGTTTTCACATGGGGGAGCTCCTGAGAGTAAATCCCGGCAATAACACCATTGAAACAGATACCGGTACGCTGAATTATGATTACCTGGTGCTCAGCGTAGGCACCCGAAGTAATTACTTTGGAATGGACAATGTGCAAAGGAACACATTGCCCATGAAATCCATCAACGATGCGCTCAACCTGCGCAATTATTTGCTGCAGGATATGGAAAAAGCGGTTAGGACCGAAGACCCGGTGGAAAGAGACAATCTCCTGAATATTGTGATTGCAGGAGGAGGCCCCACAGGAGTTGAGATCGCGGGTATGCTCGCGGAAATGGGACGATATATAGCAGTCAAGGAATATCCCGAAATCAAAAACCTGCAAGGCCACCTTTACCTGATCGATGCCTCGCCCGCATTGTTGGGAACCATGAGCAGGAAAGCACAACAGGAAGCCGCCAAAAAATTGGGAAAACTGGGCGTTAAGATAAGGCTCAATGTAGCCGTAAAGGATTATGTTGATGGAAAGGTAGTGCTCGCCAATGGCGATAAGATCATGAGCAGGGTGGTGATCTGGACTTCGGGTGTCATTGGCCGTGAGGTGCCGGGCCTCCCCGCGGAATCCTTAGGCCAGGCGAATAGGATATTGGTTGATGAATTCAATAAGGTAAAGGGAACTACCAATATCTATGCCCTGGGCGATATTTGCCTGCAGACCACCGACCCCCACTATCCAAAGGGCCATCCGCAACTGGCACAGGTGGCCATACAACATGCTAAAAACCTGGGTGAAAACCTGAAAAAGATGGAAGATGGCAAGGCCCTGAAGCCCTTCAAATATCATGACAAGGGTTCCATGGCCATCATTTCAAAATACAATGCCGTAGCCGACCTTCCAAGATTCTCCTTTACCGGTTTCTTTGCCTGGCTGCTCTGGTTATTCATCCATCTCATTCCCCTTATCGGCTTCAGAAACAAGATCAAACTGGCCTTCAGCTGGTTCTGGTCTTTCATAACGAATGATCCTACGCTCAGACTGATCATCAGGCCGGAGAAAAAAGTACTGTGAGTAAGCGAGATTCAGCTCCCATCTTCATCGGGGCCTCCTCCAACAATTGAGATCAATCAGTATTCCAACAAACCTGCAGATAAAACAGTGTTCAGAGGCTTTGTTAGTCCAGGATTCTTCCGGATCATTTTTTGAGTCCCGGCAGAAGGCCCCTGATCGTCGTTCCTTGTGTCACACCCTTGTGCTGCAACAAATGGCTCAGCCAAAATCCCCGAAACTTTTCTAGTCAAAATGTATAACCAGCCAGGAGCCACCCGGCTCCGGCCGCTTGTACAAATTATCGGCCCTCTGAAAAAAAATGACCGAAAAACTTGTGAAACCGAAAAGTTGCATATATATTTGCAACCAAAAGGTTTCATTTTAAACATGAGAAGAGATCCATTCCAGGCAATCGCCGACCCCACCAGGAGAGAGATATTGAACTTGATCTCGCAGGAGACGCTCAATATAAATTCGGTGGCCGGAAATTTCGATATGAGCCGTACCGCTATTTATAAACATATCAAGATCCTTACCGAATGCGGACTGATGGTTATTCAGCAGCAGGGGCGCGAACGATTTTGCAAGGCCAGGCTGAACAGGCTGAGCGAAGTATCCGACTGGGTTGAGCAATACAAAAAATTCTGGACCGCGAGGCTCGACTCCCTGGAAGAATATTTGAATACAATACAACAAAAAAAGAAAAAACATGGCAAAAAAACCGGAACAGCAAATCGGAACCGCTGATCGCGAGATCCTCGTTACACGAATCTTCAATGCTCCCCGTGAGCTGGTTTTCAAAGCATGGACTCAACCCAAACAAATCCAAATATGGTGGGGGCCCAAGGGATCACACACCTGAATAGTGAGAGCAGGTGTGAGACGCATTCAGCCAGCCAAATTGCCGTATTCGCACCCCTGCAAATAGAATCGTTAACGGTAATTTTACTGACGAGTGTGAAAAACGCAGATCCTTAATTAAGAGGAATTGGATTGAATTCAAAAACCCCGGGCTGCAAATGCCCGAATATGAATTGGAAATCACTAACTGAAAAAACCAAAAAATGAAAAGAACAAAAATCATCTACTGGATTGCAACAGGCCTGGTCGCAGCATTGATGCTCATGTCTGGCATCACGAATGTACTGGTTGTTCCGGATGCCATCACCCTGTTTAAACATTTGGGCTATCCCATATATCTGATACCATTTCTCGGAGTTGCAAAAACATTAGGAGCCGTGGCCATACTTGTTCCCGGCTTCAGAAGGATCAAGGAATGGGCCTATGCGGGCCTCACTTATGATCTGGGAGGAGCAATGTATTCCGGCATAGCCTCGGGTGACCCTGCCAGTGGCTGGTCTATGATTCTGATAATGCTTGCCCTGATCGCACTCTCTTATATCTACTATCACAAACTATTGAAGACAGTTCCTTTAACCTATGGCCGATGATGGCGGAAAAATCTCCGCGCCTCAATAGCCACGGCCTCCTAACAGTTCTAACCATGAATATAGAAGTCTTTAAGACCAACGTCACTGACCAGGATCAGGCAAATATGCTGATCGCACGGATACATGGTTCCTTTATGGAATATACCGCCAATTTTGACCTGACGGATTGCGACCATATTCTGCGCGTGAAATCATCATCCGGTTCAGTTGAACCCGATTTGCTGATTAAGCTTTTGAGGGATCATGGTTTTTTTGCCGAATTACTTCCCGATGAAGACAAACATTCAATTCAATCATTTTCAAATCTAGGGGCAGGATTCTCCTCGAGATGAATCTGCTCATCAGGCATCCCTTGAGGGCATATTTTCTCAAAAAAGTTGAGTAACCGAACGGTTTCCTTTAATTTAGTGTTTAGATTTTGGAAATGGAATCGGGCCAGGGTTTCGGGGTTCTCTCGATGTAATACTGAAATATGTTTCGAATTTTCGGCTTTAAACAACGGCAGCCTAAAATTACAGGATTAACCAGATAGAGCGCAAAACGCAAATAGGGGATTGTCAAGAGCTAATGTCAGTTGTATTCTTACACTAAATGATTGAGGATGTGTAAAGAAATAACCATTATGCGTTTAATAGGTTCTTTGCAAACCAGCCCGACATTGAGCAGAATTTATTACGAACCTAATGGAAGCATGGTAAGCGGAGCCGGCAGAATGAGTATTCAAAAAGATATAAGGTAGAGACCCGCTTTCACCTACCCTGCTCCCGGGCTGCGTCTGGAGAGCCAATGTGGCTTAAATGGGTAATCCTGTATTAATTTCCATAATGGGTAATCCAATATTTATTTACTTGGCTTAAATGGGCAATCCAGCAAAATTTTAATAACATGAATCACCAACCTTTTGTAATCGGGAGAACCTTCAATGCACCAGCCGCAAGAATATGGAAGGCGCTAACCAACAAAGATGAAATGAGGCAATGGTATTTCAACATTAAGGAATTCAGGCCGGAATTGGGTTTCGAATTTCAATTCACGGGGGGCAAAGAGGGCAAAACCTGCCTCCATCGCTGCAAAATTACAGAACTGATCCCGGGCAAAAAGATCAGTTATAGCTGGAGCTATGATGGGTACCCGGGTATCTCATTCCTGAGTTTTGAATTGTTCCCGGAAGGTGGCTCAACCAGGTTGGTACTCACACATGCGGGGTTGGAAACCTTTCCCAGCAACAATCCAGACTTCGCCAGAGAAAGCTTTGCGGAAGGATGGACCTATATTATTGGCAGTTCCCTGAAACAATTCACGGAATCATCTCAAATCAATCACGATGAAGTGCATGCCTGAAGCCGGCCTGTTTTAAGCGGCATCCATCCGCAGATCTCCGCGGATGGATATTTGATTTCTTCTATTTTCATTTGAGAGAAGCAAGATATTTCTTCCAGGGATCCCAGTACAAAGATTTCCAACCCTTTTTGATTGCCGCAACCCGACGGTCGGGAATATTGGCATGAGTCAGTTGAATCATCGCGTCTTTCCCCTTCTGCTCAAATAATAAAATAAGCGTGGAATCAATGTCGGCTTTCTTCCAGTTTGCCGCGTGAATGGATTGTACTACCAGCCGGTTTCTTACCAATTGAAAGATTTTTCCCGAATGAACGCCCCCATTGGCGGAATAATTTATCCATTCAATGGGTCCGCCTTCAATCAGCCGGTTCTACAGGGCCCAATGATCATTAATCGAATTCTTCATTTCCTTTTGTGCTGACGGACTGCAATTTATCTTTCTAAACCCCTCGCAAATGGAAATCCGGAACCGAACTAAGTACTACTAACAGGTTATTGTGGAATAGGGTTATAGCAACTACTTTTAAACTTGAAATTTTGCGATCGGATTTCAAGATCAATTTCCTCAACGCTTTCCCTTGAGTTGATTCATCCGTACCGTGCATCTATCCATTTCTCCGTCAATTGAATTTATTTTCCGGTGAACTGGGCCTGATGGAATGCTCCCTTTTACAAGCTGAGCCATTTCCGGGTGTGCTTTTTCTTTACGCTAAAGCCGGAACCACCGGGTTGATTGGGTGCTGAGTCAATAGGGATACCTGATTATATTGAATCATTCTTTCAGGTATTCCTGAAAGCACAATACCTGAACAGTGTTGAACATAATAAATCAGCCATCATGCCATTGCATCGAAAACTCCTTACAAATCTCTTCACCACGGGGTTAATCATCATTTTGCTGATTACTACCAGGCAAGATTATGCGCAAATAACAGAACCAATCAGCAGGTATCGTGTGGGAGACCTCATTGGCAATAAGTATTTCCTGCTGAAAGGTTATCCTGATACAATCAGAATCGGCGCTTTCACGATCATTGTGGAAGAATATGATAAAGGCGGACAATGGGATCCTGCTTCCAAAACCTATCAACATCTCAATGGCATCGGGAGGATCCAATTTACCTGCGGGCCCAGGATCGTTTTTCCCTGGCCTGGTAAAATCTGGAAAGACGCTATCATGAAACCTGTTTCCGTGAATATAGTGGACACAGTAAGAGAAGAGATCAATGAAATCAGCGTAAGGGACGCGGCTCAATTGGGCATCAAGGCCAGGGCCGGGTCTAAAGTGGATTTGATGGTTCCATACTATGGCGATAAGGCCGTTGAACTTTCCAGGTATCTTGGCGACCTGGTGCCAATCAAAAGACCAGAAGGGATCCGCGTTCGGTTCACCAACCTTACCGTTAAGGTATTGCAGGCGGGTGCCACGCAGGGGCTGGCTTTGGCGGGCATTGCAAATTATCCTTCCACACCGGCCATTCCCCCCGTTCCATTTACCCTGAATATCTATCCTGGATTTCAGTTAGAGGTGAATTCCCTTTCTATTTCGCCAAATACAAATGCCATTGCCAATGCCAGGCTCATCCTCCCTTCTTCGCTCGCTAAAGAAAATGATTGTGGAGGAGCCGACCTGAATCTGGGAGATATCAGCATTACGCCCCGCTGTGAATTTTACAAATTCTTACCCGATTCTACCTATGGTATTTTCGGTATCGGCGCTACCACCCTGGCCATAAGGGGCCGGGGTTATGTGGTGGATTTCAGTTCAACGGCCCGTTATCTTCCGGTTGCAAAACCAGCTTCCTGGAAAGGAGTCGTGCTGTTGAAGGGGAATTCCCCTGGCTCTCCTTCCGATCCAGTGGTTTCCAACATAGGATATATGCAGGCCGCCTACTCCTTTAGCAATGCGCTCGTGGAAAGTTTGGGCCTTACAGCCACATTCATCAATGCAAGACCTTACAATTATGGCACCACGCAGCCACTCGGATACACGATTGCATTTGCCCATTCAAGTGTGAATGTGTCGGCGAGCCATGTTACAGGCGGATTTCTGCGAGACGGGGATGTAACTTTACCCAGCACGGCCGTTCGTCAGGCCAATGACGCCCCGGTGGTATTGTCTCAACTGAATTTGATCATTCGCCCTTCCATGGATCTCAGTGGATTCGCCATCATTCCACCCAATATGGGAATCTATTGGGGCGACCTCATTAAAGCAGGTGGCGGTGACCGTAAGTCATTTGGCATCGAAAATGTTTCCCGGGAAGCCTTGTTGTTTTTTTCGGCCAGGCCGCGGCAATTGTTCCTGCCCATCAGCGCAGATGGAAAGAGTTTCGTAACTCCTTTCACAAATTTATCTCCGCCGGTTCTCGATTCATTTGGCATGCAGGGGGCCAGTTTCAGATATTTTTCAGTGCTGGTGGTGAATACCCCCGATATTCCGGGAATCTGGAAACCCAATGATCCTGTCATGCCCTGGGCCAATAGCCCCGTGAGATTCAATTTGAGTGGCACTCAATCCAGATGGTTGAATGTAGTGACTGAAGGTGTACACTGCAATATTCCCGCCGATATAGGGGAATCCCCAAACCTCAGGCTTGGAAATCCTGCAAAGCCATTGTATGTAGGTGTGGACCCATTCCAGACTCAAACCAACTATTTTCAAAATAAAGGCAATGTACATAGTAGCATCCTTGTGCAGTGCGTGGAAAGTGCAGTCATTAAATGCAATTTCTCCTCATTCATTAAAGAGCCCGCACCCACTAATTCAACCTTAGCCTTCAAAGAAATGGTATTTACCTCCACTGCAAATAATGCGGGAGGAAAACTGGCCATTGGAAGCAATGACTCACTATCATACTGGGGATTGAAATTGGAACAGAAACCAGGTTTCAGTTCATCGGGACTCGTGAGTGTAAAGACAGGGCAGATCATATTGACGGCTGCCGGATTGTCGGAAAAGCGCCACTTCGCGGAACCATTCTGGATAACATGGGGCGAAATTTTAGCCAACGGATCTGTGGGAAGATTATTCTTTGATTTCAATTCTGCAGGGCAGCAATTCGACCATTTGAATTTCGTACACAACGCGGTGGAATTATCGCCATTCAATTCGGCCCCGAAGCCTTTCCTGAGGGTAGGTGGCATGGCGCATTTTCCATTCTTCGGCGGGGATTACCTGCACATCCAGGATGAATATGATCCAGGCATGGCGGTCGCGCCCAATAATAGCAGGAATATAATATTGAGCGATCAGACCATTAATAATTTCCTTCCAACTGATTCCACCATTGGAGGAAATTGGTCAGATGGCCTTGGCATTTTCAACTTTAATATCAGGTATTCCGCTTCCACCCAGGATGGATTCCAGGGCCTGGGCGCCAGCAACCTGCGCAATCTATTGGGTGGCGATATCGGTTCCACCCTGGATATGAACAGCAGGGGTACCTGTATACGCATTGGCACAAACCTGATGGACCAACGCTCTATCGCATTGGGGCCGGTGGCGAATATTTCAAATATCACGAGACTTTGGGGCTGCGCCTGCATTAAAGACGATGGTATTGAAAACCTGGTAGTAGGAGGTGAAGTTACAGACGCCGCGAATCTCAGCATCGTTGCCCGAACGGGTTCTTATCTCTCGGCCATACTACAGATTACTCCCTCCATGGCTAAGCTCACTATGGATGGCGAAGCATATATCTCCTTGGTGGCTTCCATGGATGCCGTGGTGAATGGGCACATGCAACTTATATTGAATAGCGCGCAGGGATTCCTGGAAGGTGAATTGTCGGGGAAAATGAGAGTAGCCGAAGGTCATCTCTCGCCTCCTCCATTCGTACTTCAGGGTAATTCACTTCAGGCCGAAGGTCAATTGAACTGGCATATGGGAGTCGATTTCCAGGATTTGCAGGGCATGGTTGCAGTGAAGATCATGGGTACGGGAGGAGGAGTTGGCGTTGGCGCAGGATTCTATATTGGGAACAATGCGCCTCGCGAACGGGCATGGGTACTCGTAGGAACCGAGCCCAGGTACAGCCTCAACACATCGGCCCTGCCTGCCAGGTTAACCGGTATTTACGGATCAATTCACATTGAGCAGGGCGTGAATTTATATATCATTTCCGGTGGGTATGATGTTTATCTGGGTCTCGGCGCCTTCGTTCTCAACCTGGCCGAAGCCGGGGCTCTGGGTGGCGTTCAGCCCGCGGTGGGATTACCCTATGTGGTGGGCAATCTGGGAGGACGCATACATGGCGAAATTCTGGGCGGATTCGTTTCGGCCGCTGCCTATTTCAACCTGCAGGTGATTGGGCCTTATCCATTCTCCTTCCAGGGAACGGTGGGTTTGGAAGGATGTGTTTTGTGGGTGGCCTGTAAATCGGTTGACATAACCGTTGGACTGAATACCACCGATGGATTTTATATACGATAAAAAAACTCAGGTTTCCCAGGTAGAAAAAATCAACACGATGAAAACTTCATTCAGAATATTTTATCTGACCCTGGCAGGAGCGCTCTTTTTCACGCATCTGCAGGGGCAGAATGCTATCGCAATCAGCAGTGATCCGGGGCCCGGCTTGCATATAGCTTTGAATTGGTCCCCCACCACAAATGCCGCAGGATACAATATTTACAGGAGAAATGCCACGGACGCAAATTATCCTGCAACGGCCCTAAATGCGCAACCCCTTAAACCACTGACCAATTGCTTTGACATAAAGTCCATGCTCATTACCACGCCAGACTCCGTTGAATGGAAAACAGTAGCAGGCAGCCTGGCTGATTCGGTTCTATTCGATCCCTGCCAGATCAGTAGTCTGCCTTCGAATTCTGATAAATACAATCGCTTACTCATGCTTACAAAATTCAATATGCCGATAGCGCGCGTAAGTGGATTGGGATTCGAAGACAATACTGTAATAAATGGCAATATTTATTTTTACAGGATCGTTGCGCTGGATGCTACCAATAATCAGATTGGTACTGTTGCCAATGATCTCAAAGTAACGGCAGGCGCATTCACTCCCTTTCCTGCTCCTTCGGGAATTATTGGAGAACCCGGCGACGCCGACGCACTCGTGAGATGGAACCAGGTTCCGGGCGCTGCCGGATACATATTGGAACGCTCCACCAATGCGGTTACGGGTTTTCAACGGGTAAACAAGAGTCGCTATTCAACGCAAATCAAAAATCATCTCAATGGAGACACACTGATTCCCACCTCTGAAGGCATTTGGGATTTCCAGCGTTTTGATTCGGCGAGCGGAAGGCCAATCCCCCACCTCGTGAATGGCTCCTGGATTGACGGCCCCGCCAATGGAACCACGTACTACTACCGGGTACGCTCACTTGATTTTTTTGAGCGTGCCGGCGATCCTTCCCCGGCATCTAACCCTGTTATGCCGATGGATACTACCAGGCCTTCTGTTCCCATTGACCTGGCGGCTACACCCGATAACAATAGTGGCGAGGTGAATATCCGCTGGACACAGGTGGCCAGGGCTATCAATGGGCATTGGGAACAACCTGACAGTTCCATCCGCTATCGCCCTTATCGTTTAAGTTCATCCGACAACTCTAATACAATCCCTTCGTTATTCTTCGCCGAAA
>CALFNL010000242.1 GCA_937902875.1 uncultured Bacteroidota bacterium
TCATCATCGCCATCCAATTCATGCTTCAGCATGAAATTCCTGATCCCTTTTCCGCCATTCGCTTCGAAGCCCGCTTCCACCACGCATTTCTTTGATTTGTCTAATAATACACTGCTATCGGCCCTTTCCCCCAATATAAGGCTTAAAGCGCCCGTGAGTATGCTTTTCCCCGCGCCCGTTTCGCCCGTGATAATATTCAGTTTATTCGAAAATTCCACTTCGAGCGATTCAATGATGGCATAGTTCTGTATCTGGAGTCTCTTCAACATAAATCCTGGTTCATTTTATTGATGCCATTCAAACAACGATGGCTTTTATTTCGAGGCTTGCGCCGGATTCCTTTCATGATAGTTCCGGAGCAAATTAATAATGGTTTAACCCGGCATCAACCCTGAATCCTTTTCAAATTAAACAAAAAATACAGATTCATGGCATTGGGAAAGCCGGATTTCAAATGCCGGAATAAATCCGGGAACCGGAATTCTGGAAAAGGAAAAGGGTGCCGGAATGGACACCCTTCTATCATAGAATATTATTTAATTCTCATTTGAATTCTACGGTCTGGTAAAGATCTTCATCAATCAGGATTCGTCCGCAGTTCTCGCATACTATGATTTTCTTCCGCTGGCGAATTTCACTCTGGCGTTGAGGGGGGATAGCATTGAAACAACCGCCACAGGCATCTCTCACAACGGGCACAATGGCAAGTCCGTTCCTATAACTTCTCCTGATCCTCTCATAAGAAGTTAAGAGGCGCGGATCTACTTTTTCGCGAGCGTCCCCGGCCAATTTGTCATAAGCCTTTTCTTCTTTCTCTGTGTCGGCAATGATCTTTTCGAGTTCGCCTTTCTTATGCTTTAATACATTCTCTTTATTCGCAACAGCCTTCTTGGCGGTTTCAAGGAGCCTGGCCTTTTCAGCGATCTCCTCGTTTGCATCCTTGATATGTTTTTCAGCCAGTTTTACTTCCAGGGCCTGCAATTCCATTTCCTTATTGACGGCCTCAAACTCACGATTGTTTTTTACGTTAGCGCTTTGTTTTTCATATTTCTTGATCAGCGCCTGGGCTTCCTTGATAAGATTTTTCTTCTGTTCGGTGAATTCCTGTATGCCGTTGATCTCTTCTTCCACTCTTGTTTGCCGGGCATGTAATCCGGTGATCTCATCTTCGAGGTCGCTCACTTCCATTGGAAGTTCGCCTTTGAGAATCTGTATTTCATCCAGCTTGGATTCGATCTTCTGCAATTTCACGAGGGCGGTGAGTTTTTCTTCGACTGAGTATTCTTTTACATTCGCCATATGGAGCTTGTAGTTTATTATTGTGTAAGATCCAAATTATCAGAAAAAATACTGTACAGGATTGGTCTGCACCTCTGATTTAAGGACGGCAAAGGTAGGAAATTTTTCCCGCAAAATCTCATTCAGGAGCTCCCTGGTAAACTGCTCGCTTTCAAAATGCCCGATGTCGGCCACTACCATCCTGCCATCGGCATCAAAAAATTCGTGGTATTTGATATCTGAGCTCAGGTAAAAATCGGCTCTATTTTCTAAAGCATTGGCAATCAGAAAACTACCAGATCCGCCACAAAGGGCGACCCGCTTTACTTTTCTGCCCGTAAGCGCAGTATGGCGAACCAATTCAAGTTTAAAAGCCGATTTCAGTCTCTGCAAAAACTCCGTCTCGGTAAGTGGATTTTCCAGGTCACCCACCAGGCCGGAACCGGTCATTGAATGGGTATTGGCAAGAGTCACAATATCATAGGCCACTTCTTCATAGGGATGTGCCGATAGCATCGCCTTTAGAATCCTTTTTTGGAGCCAGGCAGGGAAGATGATTTCCATCTTTATTTCCTTCTCCTGGTGAAGCTTGCCGGGATCGCCAACAAAGGGATGAGTATCCTGCGCGCCTTTAAAAGTGCCCATGCCCTCCACATTAAAACTACATTCACTATAGCGGCCAATATTTCCACCGCCGGCATCAAAAATTGCCTGGCGCACCGCGTCGGCTTCGCGGAGGGGAACAAAACAAAACAGTTTCTGTAATATGCCTTCTTTAGGAGACAGCACCCGCGTGTTACTAAGACCCAGAAGCCCTGCCATTTTTCCGTTCACACCTTTCAACACATTGTCAAGGTTCGTATGGATGGAATAGATTGCAATATCATTCCTGATAGCCAGAATAACGCTGCGCTCCACATAGTTGTTTCCTGTAATCCTTTTCAGGCCCCTGAAAATAATG
>CALFNL010000243.1 GCA_937902875.1 uncultured Bacteroidota bacterium
GGAACCGCAAGGAGCGCAGGGAATACAGGGAATTTTGCGTCCTTTGCGAAACCTTCGCGGGCTTTGCGATACAAAAAATAACAACGAGGGAAGTAACGCAAGGAACGCCAGGAACCGCAAGGAGCGCAGGGGATACAGAAAATTGCGTCCCTTGCGAAACCTTCGCGGGCTTCGCGATACAAAAAATAACTGCGGATCGCAAGAGTCGGCAAAAAAAGCCCAATCACTTCTTTGCGGGATGGGCATGCGCGGTTGGCAAGGGTACAGTCTTTTTGTTTCTCCTGACCATCCACCATGCTATAAATCCAAACAAATAAAGAGGCCAGAATCTTGCAAGAAACAATAAAATGGATTGCATGAGCCGCCATCCCTCATTCAAATTTTGCGCAAAGAGTGAAGTGAATCGATGTGAATCTCCGGGACCTTTAACCGGCGCTATTTTCTGAAAGAATAACAGGTGGATAGTGCTCAATACCGATTGATGGCTGATGTAATTCACTCTTCCTGTCGCCTGGTCGATGCCCTCCTGAATATCATTGATATGATCCTGCACTTCCAGTACTTCATCTATTTTTTTTGCCTGTTGCAGGAAATCGTAATACCTGGCCAACATCTTCTCTTTTGTTGTAATCCTGGATTTGGTGTCAACATATTCTTCTGTAACATCCTGACTGGTGATATTTTTTTGTAAAACAGTATTCGCATACGCCGATAATTGCTCCACGAGCAAATCAAATTTTTCTCTTGGCACGCGGATCGTCATTTCATTCCTGAGCTGGTCGTCCATTTGTTGCTGAGTGGAGGATGCTATATATCCGCCATTCAACCGAATGGCCTCATTGATAGAAATGCCGGTCTGCCTGAAATCCTTTACTTCCAGGCTCAGGTCAGCATTCCTGATGATCTTTTTTTCCCAGTCTGTGGGAACAGGCCGGGATTGGCCCTTTCCATGATCCTGGAACGGGGGATTGTTTTTCGTAGCAGTACGTTCGAATTCATTGTCAATATATTGTTCATGCGTTCCGAGAGAATCAAAAGCCGGCGGAGAAATAGATTCGGTTTGAGAAATCGCAGGTTTGGATTTCGCCACGGCTGATTCATTGTGCCCTTGCATGCCATTACAAGACATTAAAACGCCCGCCATTGCCAAAGCAATGAATAGAATGTTTTTCATATAATCTTTGTGTTTAGTTTATGAGATGCGAAGAATTGATTTTTGCATAAGCGCCAACTGAATTGAAAGAATCCCTGGTAATAAAATATTGATACAGGTTATCTCAAAAAGGTAACCGGGGGGAAGAGAAAAAATTTGTGAAATATTAAGAAGAGGAAATGGATATCCTGGTTTTAAGAAGGTACTGCAATGGCAGCCGGAGAGATAAGCATAATCCTCGCAGACAAATTCAAACTTGTAAAATTAGTGAAACCATTTTTCGTCACTTCTCTCCTGCCAGAACCAAGATCGCCTTATATTCCTTATCTGTAACGGGCGAAACAGACAGGCGCCCAATCCTTACAAGAGCCATACCTGACAATTGCCTGTTGGATTTGATCTGTTCCAGCGTGACAGCTTTCTTTAATTTTTTGAATGGCACAAGATCCACCGCCACCCATTTTGGATCTTCGCTTGTGGGATCCTGGTAGGCTTCCCTGGCCACTTTGGCGATGCCAACAATGGCAAGACCTTCGTTGCTATGATAGAAAAACACCTCATCTCCTTTCTTCATCGCATTCAGGTGAATCCTGGCCGCGTAACTTCTCACGCCATCCCAGGTTGCATACTTATCCTTTTCGAATTTTTCCCAGGAATAAACAGAAGGTTCAGATTTTACGAGCCAATAAGCCATATAAAATAAGAATTGGGAATTAAAGAATTTATGAGCATGAAATTTCTAAATCGCAGTCCTGCCGGATCCTTTCGGGTGGGTTCATTCCCTGTTTTCATCTCGCTCATTCGCCCCTTCACCGCTACCCTGCCTACCAACCTCTTGCGAGTACGTCGGCGATATGCATGGTTTGAATATTCAGGCCTTTATTTTTGATCACTCCATCAATATGCATCAGGCAGCTCAGATCCGTGGAAATGATATACTGGGCACCTGTATCCGCCGCATTCAGCGCTTTTTGCTCTCCCATGGCAATGGATATGGGTTCAAATTTAACAGCAAATGTACCGCCAAAACCGCAGCAGGTTTCCACATCTTTCATCTCAACCAATTCAAGGCCCTTTACCTTATTCAGAAGTGCCCTCGGTCCGGATTTTATATGACATTCCCTCAAGGCAGCGCAGGAGTCGTGATAAGTGGCCTTGCCATTGAGGGTTGCGCCCAAATCATCCACTTTCAATATATTGGTCAGGAATTCTGTGAATTCAAACAAACGCCTGCCCAGGTCCTTTACTTCATTGTGCATAGAAGAATTGTCGAAGATCTTGCCGTAATAATTCCTGACGAATCCCGTGCAGGACGCGCTGGGCGCAACGATATAATCAGCGCCTGAAAAATCTTTCAGGAATTTGGAACATACTGCTCTTGATTCATCCCAGAACCCAGCATTGAATGCCGGCTGACCGCAACAGGTTTGATTGGTATTATAATCAACATGGCAACCCAGCTTCTTCAGCACTTTCGCCATATTGAAGGCCGTTTGCGGATACAACTGGTCAACAAAGCATGGAATGAATATCTGGATGTTCATGAGTGGTCCGCCTTGGGCGTAAAACTATTTATTTCTGGAAAAGGTCCTTTTCAATCCAATCATTTTAAGGGCCGTGATGCCTGCTTCTTCTCCTTTATGCCCATGTTGGCCACCAAGCCTCTCCTCGGCCTGCTGCGCGTTGTCAACCGTAAGCACTCCAAATATAACCGGAACGGGTAAAATCATATTCAATTGCAAAACCCCTTCGGTTATGGCTTTGCACACATAATCAAAATGCGGTGTTCCGCCGCGCACCACGCAACCCAGGGCTATGAAGGCTTCAGGCTTACCGTCGCGGTATTTTTGGTTATCCCAATAATTCTTGATGGCAAAGGGAATTTCAATTGCGCCAGGCACCGTAACGGTTTCATGCATCGCCTTGTATTGATCCAGCACCCTCACGCAACCTTCTTCCAGCCTGTCAACGAAGGCGGCATTCCATTCGGTACGCACAATAACAACACAGGCATCTCCGGAAGGAATGCCTGCGTCAATTTTATATAAATTACTATTACTGATTTCAGCCATGGTCTAATGAAAATTCAAAGTCAGAATATCTTGCCAGGCCTATGGTTGCCGAGCTCTTTATCAACATCACCGGACTATTTTGCAGCACCCAGTTTCCCCAGGTATTTTTCGGCCAGGAACCCTCTTTGAGTTCTGGGATACTTATCCTTCAACTGTTGAAATAATTCAATCGCTTCCTTATTTTTTCCCATGAGGTCGTAGAGACTGGCCGCGCGATACAGGTACTCAGAAGAAAAATTGCTGTTCTTCTCGAAGGTTGTCGCGGCTTTTTTATAATTGTCAACTGCCTCATCATTCTTCTTCAATTCCGCAAAGGCGTCGCCAAGGAGGCCGAAGACCAGGGCCTTCGTTTGAAGGGAACCGTTAGGGTCGAAGCCTTTCAGGTATTTGATGGCGCTGTTATAGTCGCCCAAATGTATATAACATTCACCCGCATATAATTTGGCAAGGTTTCCTGAAGGCGTGTTTTCGTATTTGCTCACCACTTTCAAAAATCCCGGGTTGAGGCCATCGCCATTGAGAGCAAGGCGAATGCTATCGGCGGCAAAATATTCCTCTGCTTTGCCAATGGCATCGGCCGCTTTTTCATTTTCAGGGAGCCTGAACCAGTACTTATAAATAAAATAGCCGCCTACCAGCAAGATCACCGCGACGCTGGCAATAGCAATCGGTTTATTGTATTTCTCCCAAAATCCTTTGGCTCTTACGAACGCTGCAGGCTCCGCTGCTTCGTGTTTTTTTTCAATCATTGTATTTGACGCTTGAAATTAGACTCTGATGATTAAGAGAGAAGGTCGTTCAACGCCATGGCTTCTCACTTCTATCTCTAATCCATGATGAATGGATAGTCTTTCTGTACATAAATATCTTTCAGCAATTCGCTGGCATCCGGGAAGGGGCTTTCTTCCGCAAACTGAACGGCCTCTTCCACTTCGTGCTTCACTCTTTCATTGATCTTTTCAATTTCCTCTTCAGAAACCTGAAATTCATTCTGCAATTTGCCAAGCGTATAATCAATTGGGTCACGCTCCTTATATTCTTCAACCTCTTCCTTGGTACGATACTTTGCCGGGTCACTCATGGAGTGTCCTTTGTAACGGTAGGTTTTGATTTCCAGCAGTGTTGGTCCGCCGCCTTCCCTGGCGCGTTTTACAGCCCTTGCAACAGATTCATGAACGGCTTCGGGGCTCATTCCATCAACACTATCGCCCGGCATTTCATATCCGTCTGCTAACTTATAAATATCAATTACGTTGGAGGTTCTTTCCACCGAAGTACCCATCGCATAGTAATTATTCTCGCAAATGAATACCACTGGCAATTTCCATAGCATTGCCAGGTTAAAGGTTTCATGAATCACACCCTGGCGTGCGGCGCCATCGCCAAAAAAAGTGAGGGAAACATTATCCGTTCCTTTATATTGCTCGGCAAAGGCGAGGCCGGCTCCCGGCCCTATCTGGCCTCCAACAATACCATGTCCTCCAAAAAACCTTTCCTTGTGACCGAAAAAGTGCATGCTTCCACCTTTTCCTTTGGAACAACCGGTGGCTTTTCCAAATAATTCGGCCATGCAGGATTTGGCGCTGATACCCTTGGCAATAGCCAGCCCATGGTCCCTGTAAGCAGTAATAAAGGGGTCCTCGGGTCTGGTGGCAGTCATACATCCTGCCGCAATTGCTTCCTGACCAATATAGAGATGGCAAAATCCACGGATCTTTTGCATACCATATAATTGTCCAGCCTTCTCTTCAAAGCGGCGGAGCAAAAGCATCAGTTCGTACCAGTATAAATATGTTTCTTTTGTGAACCTGGTAGCATCTTTTGTCTTGGTACTCACGAACATAAAATTTGAGGGGCAAATATATGAGTTAAATCCGAATTTTGATGCCGATATTTATCCGGGCCTAATTCCCGATGGGGCATGCCAAAAATCTGATTTTCATGCCTGTTTTGATTCCGGCCGCCGGTGTACGCACTAATTAAAATCTCATTTTGCTTCTACTTCAGAACATAACATTGGTTCAATTCAAGAACAGCCTGCATTCCTCATTCGTATTTGGGGAGCGGATTGTAGGCATCTGTGGCAATAATGGAGTGGGAAAAACAAATCTCCTGGACGCCATTTATTATCTCTGCTTCACGAAAAGCTATTTTTCCAAGACCGATGTTCAGAATGTACGGTTCGGCAGCAAGGGATTCAGGATCGAAGGTAATTTTGTCCGAAATGAGAAATCTGAAAAGATAGTATGCGTGCTCCGCGAAAATGGCAGGAAAGAATGCAGTGTAAATGATGAAGCCTATATCAAGTTTTCTGCCCATATAGGGCGGCTTCCGTGCGTAATGGTCGCGCCTGATGATGTGGAAATCATTACCGGCGGAAGTGAAGAGCGGAGGAAATTCCTGGACTATACCCTGTCGCAGTTGGATCCTGCTTATTTACAAGCCCTAATGGACTATAACAGGATTCTGCAGCAGCGGAACTACCTGTTGCGCACTTTCGCAGATTCGCCACATCGCGACATGAACCTTCTGGATGTGCTCTCGCAGCAGCTGCTTGAGCCGGGAAACAGGGTTTATGAGTCCAGAAACGAGTTATTAGAATTTTTTCTGCCCATAGTTCGGGAATTGTATGAAACGATTGCAGGCAGCGGGGAAAGATTGGAGATTTCCTATCAAAGTCAGCTCCAAACGGATTCATTTGAAAACCTGTTGCGCAAGAGCCGGGATAAGGATATCCTGTTGCAGCGCACCCAGATTGGCATACACAGGGACGATCTTCAATTCACGCTTAATGGAGAGAATTTCAAAAACATTGCCTCGCAGGGCCAACGCAAGAGCCTGCTGTTCGCGCTCAAACTGGCCGAGTTCCAAATCCTGCTTAAACACAATGGTTTTGCTCCCATTCTGTTGCTGGACGATGTTTTTGAAAAACTCGACGACAATAGAATGCGCAATTTATTACACCGGATTTGCGTGGAAAACAATGGCCAGATATTCATAACCGATACGCATTGTGAAAGATTGAAAGAAACGCTGGAGCAATTGCAGGTGAGGCACCAGATCATTGAACTGGAAGCTCAATGACAGCGCCTATTTTCATGATCCTGCTTCATCCTGGCGTTGTCGGTGGGGGTTCTTCCCTATCTTTACGGTATGGGGCAATACTCTTTAGGTGAAGCGCTCAAACAATTCCTGAAACAGAGCCGTTTGAAATCCGGAATTCAGGCCATGCAGATTGAGGATGTATGGGAACAACTCATGGGAAAAGCCATTGCCAGATACACCGATAAGATTCAAATTGTAAATAACACACTTTTCATAACCACGAGTGTCGCTCCGCTAAAAAATGAACTTTTATATCAAAAAGAGAAGATAAAAGAAAGGGTAAATGAGGCTTTGGGAGAAAATATTATTCGGGAAGTGGTTATACAATAGGCCCCAAAAAATATTGTGGTGTGTGGAGATCTAACACGGCTCTGTGTGGTGCGTGGTGACACGCACCACGGCGTTAAAATCCGGAATTCAGGCCATGCAGATTGAGGATGTATGGGAACAACTCATGGGAAAAGCCATTGCCAGATACACCGATAAGATTCAAATTGTAAATAACACACTTTTCATAACCACGAGTGTCGCTCCGCTAAAAAATGAACTTTTATATCAAAAAGAGAAGATAAAAGAAAGGGTAAATGAGGCTTTGGGAGAAAATATTATTCGGGAAGTGGTTATACAATAGGTCAAAAAAATCCAATAGGTGTGTAGAAACACCCAACACTCATCTGAATGTTGCGTGGAGAACTACACCACAGCGCCAAAAAAAATCCTGCAACCATGGCAGGATTTCTGATGCTATGAAAATTTTCATTTTAGAATGTGTACCGGATCCCCAATCCGCCCCAGCTACCATTGAATCCTGAGAAATCTCCAAATTCAAATGAGGGCTGCCAGTCGAGCGAAAGGTTGATGGGAGCGCCATTGAACTTATAGTCCAGACCTAACACGCCGTCGATTCCAATGGCGGTGTAGCTACCCGAAGGATAATGGTAGCGATTGTTATAGAATCCTACGTGAGCTCCGGGACCTATATACCATTTCAGCCCGTTTGCGCCTTCAATATCACCATGAATTTCATAAAGCCCCGTTATTCTGAAACCATGCGACCAGAAATAAGCGATACCCTCAACGGCGTTCTTGCCGGTAAAATGTTTGAGGGATATGCCTCCTCCATCCCATACTTTCACCCCGAGCGCGGTCTTATAAGAATACCCCATGCTTTGTGACTGTCCGGCAATGGAAAATGTAAAAAATAAGATGACGATCAAAAATAGCACTTTCTTCATAATCTAGTTTTTATTAGGATAACCAAATAGTTTGCCAAAATATTTTTGGCGCTCCAAAAATAGACGAAAAAAGGGCAATATTCGAATTAAATATCACACAGTTGAGTGGATATAGTTCTGTAATTGATTAATGGTTTCCTGTTGAGACAAGAGGGCTTCCTTTACCACATCCATAACCGAAATGACGCCATAGAACTCGTCATCTTCAAAAACAGGCAGGTAGCGAATATTGTGAGCACTCATGATGCTCATGCACTCCTCCAGTTTGTGGCGAAGGGAAATCTTGGGAAGGTACTCGAGCATGATCTCAGCCACCAGGGTATCGGTGGAGGATTTGCCCAACAGCATTATTTTTCTCGCATAATCTCTTTCAGTAAGCAATCCGCAATATTCATCTCCATCCATCACGATGATGGAGCCGATATTTTTTTCGGCCATCAGCCTGAGAGCATCCAATACGGTTGCATCCGGTGAAATGGTTATGTTCCGGTGTCCTTTGCGATGAAAAATCTGAGCAACTGTTATGTGCACCATAAAATTGATTTTTGCCTGGTCAGAAAAATAACGCTTTTGAAAATTGAGTATAGGAATTTACGATATTTTTCAAATATGAAAACTAAATTTTAGCTTCGGCAAAATGTTTACATATGAAATTGGCATGGATACCCCTGATATTGGCTGTTGGCCTATCGCCTAACGGAACCGATACCGTTTCTGCACCAAAATGGAAACTGGCTTGGGCCGACGAGTTCAATTATAGAGGATTGCCCGACTCCTCTAAATGGAATTATGATGTGGGCGGAGATGGATGGGGTAACCACGAATTGGAGTTTTATACGGCTAAAAGATTGGAAAATGCCAGGGTGGAAAATGGCCTGCTCACCATTGAAGCAAGAAAGGAAGATTACAGTGGCATGCATTATACTTCGGCCAGGCTGGTTACAAAAGGTAAAGGAGATTGGAAATACGGCAAAATTGAAGTGAGAGCCAGGCTACCCCGCGGAAAAGGCACCTGGCCTGCCATATGGATGCTGGGCTCCACTACTCCGCTTAAATGGCCTGACGATGGAGAGATTGACATTATGGAACACGTGGGTTTCGATCCGGGAAATATTCATGCATCCATACATTGCAAGAAATATTATCATTCCATTGGAACCCAGAAGACAGCCATAACTTCCGTCCCGGATTGCATGGATAAATTTCACGTTTACAAGATGGAATGGAATGCGGAGAGTATCAGGATATTTGTTGATGATGAAGAATACTTTCGGTTTGCGAATGAACATAGTGGCAGGGATGGATGGCCATTTGACCAGCCTGCGCACCTATTGCTCAATATTGCAGTGGGCGGCGACTGGGGAGGCCAAAAGGGAGTAGACGAAAATATCTGGCCCCAAAAAATGGAAGTGGATTATGTAAGAGTATTCCAGGAAGAATAGAAACAGTAACGAATAACTGCTGTGATTAGCGGACACGGATCCTGGGATCTACCAGGCCATACAGGAGATCGGAAAGGATATTGACCAGGATGAATAGTGTTGCTGTAATCAGTACACTGCCCATTACCACGGGGAAATCGAGTTTGTCAAGGGCGTCAACTGTCAGTTTCCCAATTCCTTTCCATCCAAATATATATTCGACGAAAAAAGCGCCCGCCAGCAGTTCCGCAAACCAGCCAGTGATGGCGGTTATCACAGGATTGAGAGCATTGATAAGAGCATGTTTCCAGAGTACTTTCCCTTTGCTCAAACCTTTGGCATAAGCAGTACGGATGTAATCCTGGTTCAAAACATCCAGCATGGCGCTGCGCGTGAGTTGGGTAATTATCGCGAGCGGACGGATGCCCAATGTGAGGGCAGGCAGAACAAGGTTGCGAAGTGTAAGGTATTTTTCTCCGGTAACATCGTCATATTGGTAGTAACTGCCGGTGAGATTGAGGCCCGTGAAGGGTCCCAGGTAGATTGCGAAAAAATAGGCAATCAAAATTCCCATGAAAAACGAGGGGGCAGAAATTCCCAGTACGCTTGCAAAAACCGCTGAGCCATCCAACCATTTATCTTTTTTCACCGCTGCCAGCACGCCCAATGATATCCCAACCAGGGTGGCGAATATCATCGCCGCCACGGCGAGAAGAATGGTTCCAGGCAATGCCTCCATCAATATATCCCAAACATCCCGCTTGGTTTGATAGGAACGCCGCAAATAAGGAATCTTGATTGCAATATTATAATGGCCGCCGATGAAGATACCATGCAGGTTTTTTTCTCGAATTTCAGCTTCTGTATGAATGCTGACGGGTGAAACATCGCGGACATAGTATAGAAATTGTTTCCACCGTGGCTGGTCCAGATAAAGTTCCTTGCGAATATTCTTTATGGTTGTACTGTCTCCGGTTTGTCCCATTACCAATCTTGCCGGGTCGCCAAAACCCTGAAATAAAAAGAAAACCAGTATCACCACACCGGCCAGCACCAGCAAGCCATATAATGATTTCCTGATAATATACCGTATCAAGGATTTTTGTTGTTTAAGCTGTCATTGCTAAGGTTTCCGGTGGAAGCCGCGGCGCTTTCTCCAGGGTTATTTGCAATTTGCAAAATTGTTTTAAACGCCTTATCAAAATCGGCATGGCTCCATTTTCCAATGATTACTCCCTCCTTCAACAAGATCAGTGTTGGATTGGCGCGTGCGGCGGTTTTTATGGGAACAGGGTCGCAACTCAAAACGCTTATCCTGCCAAGCTTTTCATCTTCCAGGAAGGAATTGATGCGGTCTGGTGCGGATGCCGTGATCAGGAATGCCGGAATGTTTTTTGTTTCGGCTTGTTTCAGGATCAGCCTGCATTCGGCTTCCCATCCACTGGCGGCTTCATCAGCATCTTTTAAAAATAGAAATAATTTATAGCCGGCACTTTGCAGGATTGGGAGAGTTGTGTCAATGCCCGCAGAGGTCTTGAGGCTAAAATCCTTGATCGGTGGTTCTGCATTTCCCTTCCGGATCAGCTTGTCGTAACGTTTCACAAAATGATAAATGGAATCGTCAAAATCTTCGGGGAAATGATCCGCGGTAAATTCGATTTCCTTCCCGTCTTTCTGATAAACGAAAGTGATGATCGTGCTGTCTGGAACAGCGCCCGCGGGAATTTTCATTTTGGCAGGAATGTCATTCCCCACTTTGAAAGGGAGACAATCCACAAATGGAAGATGTTTCAAGACATACCATTGAAAGATATAACTGAGAATCAAAGATACCATCATGATGCCGGTACTTATTGATCCGGAAAAAATGGGTTTGATCTTTTTGCGCCAGGCAAAAATCAACAATATGAGTACCAGCAGTATGAGGTCTTTAATGAAGGAGCCGAAGGGAGACAATGGAATGCAGTCACCAAAACAGCCACAGCTCCTGAATTTCCCCGAAAGATATGCGTAGCCGGTGAGAAAGGTGAAAAACAGGATAAGTAACAGTAAAAGCCAACCGAAAATACGCATGCGCCAACCCACAAGTACCGCTACACCGGCGATTATTTCAAACGCGATGATCAGCACGGAAAAGGCCAGTGCATAATTGTCCATCCGGTGCATCATCCCCGGGAGGAAACCACCCTGGGCCCAAACATCAAAGAATTCCTGCATTTTATAGGCCAAACCGAGAGGATCATTGGCCTTTACAAGTCCTGAAAAAATGAAGAGTATTCCAACCAGGAACCTTGAAATTTTGACAATCGATTTCATATTCGCAACCGGGTTTTCGTTTTAGTAAGGATCCATGAAAATCTAAGCTCTTTTCTTCATTCAGATATTATGCATTGCCATCCGGTGATCTATATTCGGGCGATCCTTCAATCGCGCACCGGCTTCGATGAAGCGGCAGGCCCTTTGCCATTTAATTTTTTCTGTCCGATTCATTTTCACCAATCAGGATCAGGGCAAAAACGGCATAGTTGATGATGTCGTAATAATTGGCATCTATCCCTTCACTGATCAGAGTCTTGCCTTCATTCGCGATGATCTGGCGCAGGCGCAATATCTTAGACAGAATGAGATCTACAAAACTCTCCTGACTCATTTCGCGCCAGGCCTCTCCATAATCGTAATTTTTTGCCTGCATCAGCTCACTGGCCCTTGAAATCATCTTGTCATAGAGTCGTTCTACTCTGTCAACGGGGATTTCCTCTACCTCTTCAGAATGCAGTTCCAATTGAATTAGTCCGATTACCGCGTAATTCAGGATTCCCATGAATTCTGAAGGAATATCGTCGGCGACTTTCTGCGATTTGTTTTCCTGGATAGTCCGAATACGCTTTGCCTTAATGAAGATCTGGTCCACGATGGAAATGGGCCGCAGCACTCTCCAGGAAGTTCCATAATCCTTTGTCTTCTTCAAAAAAATTTCCCTGGCTTTGTTGATGGTCCTTTCGTATTGTTGATTGGTTGTCATTGGGGTGATAGTCATTGAGTCATTGGTCAATAGTCATTAGCTAATAGTCATTAGTTAATAGGTTGATTATTTAATACATCAATGTTGCCATTTTGGTTTCTCAACTTCTTCTTACCTTAATCGTTCAAAAATAAGTCAAAGGCCCGAATGTACACGCTAAACTGCAATGGCCGTTTAATTGTTGTGGATAAACCACTGGTGATGGGAATTATTAATATTACACCCGATTCCTTTTATGAAGGCAGCAGGGTGAATAGTGTGGATGCCATATTGCGCAAGGCAGAATTAATGATTATAGAAGACGCGGATATTCTGGATATAGGTGGACAGAGCACCAGGCCGGGCAGTGAAAAAATCAAACCGGAAGAAGAATTACGAAGAGTGGTCCCCGCAATCGAGGCCATTCTAAAAGCATTTCCGGGAACCCTTATTTCCATTGATACATTTCATGCTTCCGTTGCCAGGGAAGCGGGCAATGCAGGTGCGCTCATAGTAAATGATATCAGCGCGGGTAATTTTGATCCTGAAATGATGGGGACCGTGGCAGCCATGAATATTCCTTATATCTGCATGCACATGAAAGGGGAACCCGATCGTATGCAGAATAATCCCCACTATGAAAATGTAACGGCAGAGGTCCTGGATTTTCTTGCAGATAAAGTTACAGCCTGTGTGCAGGCAGGAATCAAAGACATTATCATTGACCCGGGATTTGGATTTGGAAAGAATATCAGGCATAATTTCACTTTACTTCGTGAACTCTCTGTATTCAGGATTCTGGACAAGCCCATAATGGTTGGATTATCGCGCAAATCAACCAT
>CALFNL010000244.1 GCA_937902875.1 uncultured Bacteroidota bacterium
GGTATCATACCCAGTGACAACGATTCTTATAAACGTAATTCTGTTTCACTTAGAAGCAGCACTAAGTACAAGAATTTTACGGCGGAAGGATCCTTCAATTATGTGAATAAGTCGCAGCGCTTCGTGGAAGTGGGGCAGTCGGCCCCGGGTGTTGGTTCATCATTCTTTGAACAGATTTTGCAGATTCCGGTGGATGTTCCCATCAAGGATTTCAGAAACTACAAGAATAAGTTCTTCAATGTAGATAATTATTTTACGCCCTATGCCGAGAATCCCTATTACACTTTGTATGAAAACGGAAGCCGTTCCGGAACCGATAGATTCTTCGGAAATATAAACCTTCAATATAAATTATTGGATTGGCTCACTTTGCAGGCGCAGCAGGGAGCCGATATTTCCAATTCCAATAATAAGCTCTGGCGTAACAAGAATGCTCCTTCACCAGGTAGTTGGAATGCAGGTAATAACCCCGAAAGTTCCAGCAGGGCAGCCGATATAGGAAACGTTCAGCAGGGATCGGAAAGATATTATGAATACGATTCCAAGTTGGATCTGATAGTTAAGAAGGATCTTTCACATTCACTCAGCCTCGACGCAATTGGAGGTTTGAACTACAATGAAAGGGGAAATGACCTCTTATTCACTTATGTGGAAGATCTGGCTTTACCTGGATTCTTCGATATTTCCAATGCAACCAATCCTCCGCAGAGCACACATTTTACAGGAAAGCAGGGCATTATGGGACTATTTGGTTCAGCCACTTTGGGATACAATAATTATTTGTGGTTAACATTAACCGGAAGGAATGATTGGAGCTCCACGCTTCCTCCTGATAAGAATAGCTATTTCTATCCCAGCGCAAATGTATCCTTCCTTCTGTCAAATTTCTTTTCTCTTGACAAACACACACCTATCAACTATGCCAAGATCAGGGTGAGCGCGGGAAAAACAGGCAAAGACGCACCTCTTTATCGCGTTTACGACGTAATTACTGCAACCACCGTGCTCCTGCCATTTGGCCAGGTCAATTTTCCATACAACGGAGTTCCCGGCTATACGCTAGCCAATCAATTGGGTAACCTCACTCTCAAACCAGAATTGAGCAAGGAATGGGAAGCAGGTGGTGAATTCCGCTTATGGGACGACAGGGTAGGTCTCGATTTCGCATATTATAACAAGATTTCCGATGGTCAGATCATTAATGTGCCCATCGCCCCCAGTACCGGGTATTCATCTGTGACCTTGAACTTTGGTAAGATCAGAAACAGGGGTATTGAATTATCCGCTCATGTGGAACCGCTCCGCAGCAGGAATTTCAATTGGGATATCGGATATACCTTCTCGCGTAACCGAAATACTGTATTGGAATTGCCAAAGGGTCTGGATAAGGTTACACTGAACACGGCTTATGATGCCAGTCTGGAAGCAAGGCTCAACCAACCCCTGGGTGTGTTCTATGCACCGGGTGAGGAAAAGGACCCGGCAGGACATGTTATAGTAGATCAGAATACCGGATTTCCCGTGCCGACAACTGAAAATGTGTATTACGGTTCTGCACAAAGGGATTTCACGATGGGCCTCACCAATTCATTTACATATAAGAGTTTCAGACTGGGATTTTCATTCGATTATCGCAAGGGTGGCGTATTCTATTCCAGCACCGCGGAACTATTGTCTTTCACCGGCAATTTATATACCACCGTGTACAACGACAGAAAGCCTTTCGTAATTCCGAATTCTGTAAACATGATTCCGGATGCGAATGGAAAACCCACTTATGTTGAAAATACCACACCAATTAGGGAATCAGTCATGGATCAATACTATTACCTGAGTTTGAACCGTGCCATGTTCTATAATTGGACCATTTTAGATAAATCATTTCTCAAACTGCGGGATGTGACACTTAGTTACACCTTCCCAGACAAGTGGGCTAAGAAGATTGCCGCAGACAAAATTGTATTCTCAGTCATTGGAAGAAATCTTTGGACTAACCTGCCTAATGGTAATAAGGTGATTGATCCTGAGACTTCCAATTTCGGTAGGGATATAGCCAGTGAATTGGGAGAATTCAGAGTTGGACCCACTGCCCGCTCACTGGGTGCTTCCTTACACGTGACATTTTAAATCAAAAACATTCCAGACATGAAAAAGATTCTCATACTATATATTGTACTCTTGGCCTTGGGAACAGGATGCAAGAAGATCACGGATTATAATGTTGATCCGAATAACCCATCGTCATCCAGTGCTACGCCGCAATTGCTGTTTCCTTCCGCAGTCATGTCAACCGCTGGCCAGGTTGGAGGTGAATATGCCATAAATGGTGGATTATGGTCTGAATATTTTACCCAAAGTGCATTCGCCAGCCAGTACAGAACCATTGATGCATATAGCATGGTTTCATCAGACAACAACACCTGCTACCAGGAAATGTATCGCAGCGCTTTGAGTGATTACAAGAAGGCCCAGGACCTTTCTGAAACGGCCCAGGACTGGAAGTTCTACCTGATGAGTACTTTAATGAAAGCCTATACTTTCCAGGTGCTGGTAGACCTATATGATATGATCCCATATTCTGAAGCTCTTTCCGGCTCATCCAATCTCCAGCCCAAGTTTGACGACGGGTACAGCGTGTATGAAGGCCTGCTCGTTGAAATCAATACGGCTTTATCCAAGGATTATAAATCAAATCCCCTGAATGCTACTGACGCAAAGTCGGATTTGGTTTTTGGAGGCGACATGGACGCATGGGAACGATTCGCAAATACCCTGAAACTTAAAATC
>CALFNL010000245.1 GCA_937902875.1 uncultured Bacteroidota bacterium
TTGCAGAACGGAATGCCATCAATTCACCCATTCAGGGAACTGCAGCGGATATGATCAAGCTTGCCATGAACAAAATTCAGCCGGCTCTCAAGAAAGCAAAAATGCATAGCAGGATGATTTTGCAGGTTCATGACGAATTGGTATTTGACGCAGTTAAGTCAGAAGTGATTGATTTGAAGCCCCTGGTTATTGAGTGCATGCAATCGGCCCTTCCTTTACCGAACCAGGTTCCCGTTGTAGCCGAGGCCGGAGTAGGCGATAATTGGTTAGAAGCGCATTAACACATTAAAATAAATCTGACCGGATAAATGGCCTTTATCTGATTCTCCCTTCCAAATATTGTCACACACTCTCACGGTGTGACCTCCCTGGAATTTGATCCAGATTATATTAGCATTTCCTTTGCAAACCTTTGGCAAAATTAACAGTCTATCACTAAGAAAGGAATGGAGTTTTATTACTTTTAATAGCACGAGCATGAAATCAAATACAGATTCTAACACTAATAAATGGCCCAATATGAAAATCTTTTTTACATTTCTAAGTTTCTTATTCGGCAGTTTTTTGCTGTCAGGAACCGCGGTTGCGCAAACGGATTGGCCAAAGTCTGTGAATGGCCAGGATGGAACTCAGCTTAAGATGTATCAATGGCAGGCCGAATCTTTTGAAGGAAACCAGCTCAAAGCCAGGGCTGCATTTTCTATTCTCGAAAAGGGCAAAACAGATCCCGTTTTTGGTGTTGCCTGGATCAATGCGGATGCCGAAACAATTGGCAAACAGGTTGTGGTTCGTTCCGCAAGGGTTACCGACATCAGGCTTCCGGGGGAAACAGACGATTCCAAGGTGGAAGACATTCAATCTACCATTGAGAACGCCATTTCGGAATGGGGAATTTCATTTGCGCTCAATGATTTGCAGTCATCTCTGCAAATGAATACAAAGCAAAATGAATTGGCGAATAACTTCAACAACAATCCTCCCCAAATCATTTATAATGGTAAACCATCCCTGCTGGTGTTGATTGATGGTACTCCCCGCGTGGAAATGAATAGCCAACTTGGTATGGAAGCGGTGATCAATACACCCTTTACCATCGTGAAGAATGAAGGTAAATTCTATTTATATGGAGGCAAACACTGGTATAATGCTCCCTCCCCTACCGGGCCTTATAGTCTCACCACAAACCCGCCTCAGAATTTATTAAATATTGAGAAGAATCTAAATGATGCTTCGAATGATAATGGTGTGAAGAAGGAGCCGAACGACTATACTATTTCCGATATCATAGTGAGTACTGTTCCCGCGGAGCTTATCCAGACAAATGGTGAAGCAGATTTTGCCGCGGTAGAAGGTACGAGTCTGTTGTATGTGAGGAATACCGACAATGATATCTTCATGGATGTTAATTCGCAACAATATTTTGTTTTGCTTTCAGGACGTTGGTATCATTCCAAAACTCTGAGTGGCAAATGGCAATATATCGGTTCGGATCAATTGCCGGCCGACTTTGCAAAGATCCCCGGGGGTTCACCAAAGGATAATGTGCTGGCCAGTGTGGCCGGAACCAGGGAGGCCAAAGATGCCTTGCTGAATGCCCAGGTACCTCAAACGGCAAAGGTTGACAGGCACAACGCAAGTGCTGATGTTACGTATGATGGCAACCCCCGCTTTGAAGATATTGAAGGTACCGATATGCAATACGCCGTGAATTCACCCACTTCAGTGATCCTTTACAGAGGGACTTATTATACGGTGGACAATGGTGTATGGTTTCAGTCTTATGATGCCATGGGCCCGTGGGAAGTGGCGGTCACGCGTCCTTATCCGGTTGCGTTGATTCCTCCCAGTTATCCCGTATATAACATGAAGTACGTTTACATATATGACTATACACCCGATTATGTCTATATGGGATATACGCCCGGTTACTTGAACACCTTTATTTATGGTCCCACTATTGTATATGGAACAGGCTATTATTATCATCCCTGGTATGGCAGGTACTACTACCCGCGTCCTTATACCTGGGGTTTTGGGATGCGTTACAATCCCCTGATTGGATGGGGATTCGGCGTCAACTTCTACCTGGGATGGTTTAATATCGGATTTGGTAACTATTATTCCTGGGGTTATCCGGGCTGGGGCGGCTGGTGGGGACCTCCTGTGTACAGACCGCAATACTGCGGAGCGGTTGGGCCTTACCGTGGTCGTGGTGGATATTATGGAAGAGGGTACTATGGATATGGCGGAAGAAATAATGTGATAATCACCAACAATATCAATATTTATCGTAACAACAATATTTATAATCACCGCAGGGATGTGGTTACCCATGATGTAAGGCCAACTCCTTTTCACAGGAACAGTGGATTTGTTGCAGGAAATAATAATGGAGGCAGGCGTCCAACGCCGGCATTTACCCCGCGGAATGGTCAGAACAATGGCGGGAACCCGGCGGTCAATCCGGCGAACGGCGGGCGGAGACCGGCTTTTGGAGCACGTCCAGCCAATCCGGCAACCAATCCCGGTAGAAATACCGACAGGCCGGTAAATAATAACGGAGGCAGGAGATTTGGTCCTACAAATAATGCACCTTCTGAACACCGAATTGCTCCGGCCCAGAATGACTATAAAAGACCTACAACTATCTTCAATGGGCAGAGGCAGAACCAAACTCCCAGACAAATAACGCCCAGGCAACAACCTGTGCAACAAAATAATCCGGGAAGGGTGAGGGAAATGCCCAGACCAAATCAGCAAACCCCCACCCCCAGGCAGCAACCTGCCCGGAGTTTTAGTCCGGCTCGCTCAGCGCCTCAATCTCCTCCCAGGTCAACCGGAGGGGGAGGAGGAAGTGCCGGGCATGCATCTGGCGGACAATCCGGTGGCGGAGAACGCCAATTTCATGGAAGAAGATAATGGAATTATATACCTGTTAATATGGCTAAAAGGAGAAATAATCACTAATTATTTCTCCTTTTGATTTAATTCCTGGCAAGATAATTAATCCGCACCCTTCCATTATTGTTGTACAGATTTCCTGAATTAATACATAATAAAATCAAACCAAGCGCTGGGCCACTTATTTCCATATGATGCAGCACGTGGCAATAAGATATTTCGCCATGGCAGGCCTCGCATTCCTGCTGTTCTATGTGCTGTTCAGAAATCAAAAGAAATTCAGGAAAATACAGCCAGGCTTCCCAAAGCTTCATGACTATTGGCGGGAAATTGCCTATTCCACTGTTGCAATGGCCATCTTCACAACGGTGCCACTGGTCATCCTCCACAGTCCTGCCATTGCTCCGCACACAACTTACTACACCCATATTGATGACCATGGATGGCTCTATTTCTACCTCGCATTTCCAATCATGTTCCTGGTGCACGACTGTTATTTTTATTGGGCACACAGACTCATGCACAGCAGAATTTTGTTCAGAAGAGTGCACCTCATTCATCACCGGTCCACCAATCCAACTCCATGGGCCGCCTATTCATTTCATCCCCTTGAATCTATCATCGAAGCTGGCATCTTCCCGGTATTCCTATTCACCATCCCTATTCACACATTGCATATCACCATTTTCTTCCTGATCATGATCATTTATAACGTGTATGGACACCTGGGATATGAACTCTACCCGAAAGGATTCAACAGGCACTGGCTGGGTAAATGGATCAATACTTCTGTTAGTCATAATCAACATCACCAGTTTTTTTCGGGTAACTATGGGCTATACTTCACTATTTGGGACAGGATGATGGGCACTCTGAGGCCCGATTATGACCAGAGGTTTGAAGGCACTACTGAAGGAATTGAGCCAGACCAATCCATGAGGGGTCAATCCGGCATTTGAATAGCGGGTGGTCATTCAGAGATCAGCATTGCTTTTGAATTTGTATTTGGCGACGTCAAAATATGGATTCATTGGCAACTGCCATTTTCACGAAAGCTTCCCCGGCCTTAACTCCTATCTCTCTGCCGCGGAATTCTTCCATGGCTGCGTGGCCGCAACTGTAGATGCCTGGTGGGTCCTGGCTCACATGACAATACAGGGCCTTCCTTTTCTGCTCCTGGGTATTGCTTATATCAACGTAGTCGGTCGGGCGAAAAATTTGCGTTTGCTCACCAGTGCATACTTCATAAAAATAAAGTGAAAACGATCTTTGCATCCTGAAATAAGCCTGCTGTGTTAGCAGGCTTGCTGCCTGGTGGTCTTTATGTGTATCAAGTGGCCATTGGGTAAAAACCAGATCCGGCTTTTCAGCCTCCAGTAATTGTTGCATTTTGCGGATCCAATCAGCATTCACTAACGTATCCCCATCAATCTGACCCGCAAAGACCGGCTTCGCATTCAGGATTGCGCATGCTGCTTCGGCTTCCTTTGATCTTATTGCAGCGGCTTCTGAGTTGGACTTTCCCGGAATACCCGCTTCGCCTCTGGTGAGGTAGATGATTGTGACTGCATGTCCTGCAGCCGACAGCCTCGCTAGGGTTCCGCCGCAACCGCTTTCGGGGTCATCGGGATGGCCGCCAACACATACAATTTTCCTGGATTTTCTGTTGAAAACCTCCGAGCCCTTCAATAAAGAGGCTGGTAGCGTGAGCATTCCAGCACCTGCGAGACCATTTTGTACAAAGCTTCGCCGGGAAATGTTCTTGGGTTTCATGACGTGGATTGTTTGTTTTAGATAATATTATTGGGTGAGGAATTTTGAAGGCGATAAAATTACCTGAAGTACCTTCTGCAGGCTTCTAACCTGTCAGTATTGATGATATCAACGCCCGCCTGCTGCAACCTCATCCACGCGTTTTCTGAATCAGGTATCGCCCAAAATCTTACCAGCTTGCCTGATTGATGAACTTGTTGTATGATATTTTTCAACCGGGTCCAATCCGTCGGATCTGCCTCGGTTACATAGTCCCTGAAATTTCCGCTAATGAATGCCACCCGTTGGATCGCATTTGAATCATAGGATTCCTGGGGCCTGCCGTCAAAATAAATATATCGGGGATAACTGTTCCAGTCCGCAATTTTGCCCCTTGCGCCGCTGATGACAATTTGAACAGCTTTTCTGTTGAGGCTCCTGTCAAAATATTGCCTGACGGGTTCCAGCATTTTCACCAATTCCTGTAAGGCCTCCCTGGAATCAGTCTTGATATCTACCATTAATGTCACCATGTACCCCGTATCTGGCGAAACCAATCCATTATTTTTTTTGAATAGATCCAGCAGTGGGCGGATATACATTGATTCCAGTGTTTTGCTGCGGTCGATCTCCTGCAATGCATGCGCCACGAATAATTGACCATCCAAAAGAATAACGTCTGCTTCCAATGAATACACTTTATTCTCTAAAGCATTCACCAGTGGTCTGGATTTTTCATAGTCGTTATGAGCGTGAATGAGTACCTGAGCCCCTCCCGCTTTAAAAATGAAGAGAATAATCGCAATCAGTAATGCCCTGGTCATTCAATAACTATTTTTTTCAGGTAATATACTGAGGGGTCGATGAGTGGAATGGTCTTACTTTCCACCGTGATGCCTTTTTGGTTCAGCATTATTTTTTGAGAACCCGAGTCGGTGACAATTTCCATTGGCAGTGGCATATCCAGGTTCAGTATCCTAACCAGGAATTTTTCATCATCCGTTTGTTTTACGCTTATTTCCAATTTCTGCACCGTTCTCAAAAAGAAATCGAAAAACGGTTTCAGGTTTTTGCCCGATTCCTTACTGAAAAACTGTTCCACGTCATTTGTTGTAACCTGGTTGTCGTAGGTAAAGCGGGGGTCGGTTGCAAATTTCTTCAGGGTAGGAAAAAAAATCCCGTCACTCAGAACATAGCGCAGGGAATGCATGAAGAATGCGCCCTTACTATAGATGTCTGGATGGTAAGCTTCATCTTCCGTTACATTACTGTCGCCCAAAACTACCGGTTTCAGATTGCGGATGCCCCTGGCCGTGCGTTGCATTCTTTTCAGGTAGGCTTCTTCGCCTTCTGCTTCACGCGTAAAAAGTGCGTCTCCGAAGCTGCAGATGCCTTCCTGGATCCAATAGTGGCTCCAGTCTTTTGCGGTAATCTTATTGCCCCACCATTCATGCCCGAACTCATGGTGCATGAGCCAATCAAAATCCTTTCCCCCCACCAGGGTGTATCTGAATTTATTGCCATAGGCGTTCATTGTTTGGTGTTCCATGCCCAGATGTGGTGTTTCACAAATGCCAATTTTTTCTTTGACCCATGGGTATTCACCAAAATATTTTTCCTGCATATGAACGGTTCGCTCCAGGAGATCGAGTTGATGCTCTCCCTTGTCGGCATGCTCTTCCAACACATAAAATTGCATGGGCACCGTATTACCGTTGATGGTGGTATAGGGTCTGCTGACTACCTTATATTTACCAATATTGAAGAGGATGCTGTAATTATTGATACTGTAGCTTGTTTTCCAGTGAAAAGTTGACTGATTCTTTTTTGTCTTTACACTCTGGAGCAGGCCAGGCCCAGCCACTACCAGTCCTTTGGGCCCAGTGATGATCAGATCGGCTCCTTCATTGGGCTCATCGCTGGGATGATCTTTGCACGGAAAAAAAATCTTCCCTCCTTCACCTTCGCTGGTGATGGCAACCCATGGATTGCCTGTAGAATCCGTGGTCCATGTGAATCCGCCATCCCAGGGAGGACGTGCGGCAACACCGGGTTTTCCTGCATATTGAACTTTCACATTAACTCTGCCTGCGGTTAATTCTGTGGGAGATGTTATGCGCAGCAGGTCACTGTCATGCGTAAATTGTGTTTGTTTTCCATTCACCCGAACCCTGTCAACTTTCATCAGGTGTACCAAATCTAAAAGTATAGTGCGGGAGGGCTGGCGCAAAATAAGATCGATCTCCGTGTATCCGTCAATGGAATGTTGGTCAAGATCAATATGAAGCGCAAGCGTATAATGCCTGATGTCCATATTTGACTGTTCAGGTTTGAGTTTACCTCCGGAGATCAGATTTTGAGATCGGGCGGATGTAAATGATATCAAAAGAAAAAATAAAAAGAATGGGCGCATAGCAATCGTTTATTTGAAGATAGCATTTTTGGCATAAAAAAATTCTGTCATATCTCGGTCGATCGGCCATTCTGCATTATGTTTGTCACCTAATTTTATCATTAATCATGTGCGATCATAGGAATTCAGCACGATAATTGTCAACCAGTATCTATAAATATGAATGATGCTATATCTTTACAGCATCTTTAAACCCAACATCTTAAAACAATTCCATATGAAGTTCAAAAATCTAGTCTTTGCCAGTCTGTCTTCTTTGCTGCTATTTTCCTGCGTAAGCAGTAAAAAATTCAAAGCTTCTCAAGCCAAGTACGATGAGTTGAGTGCGGCTCATACCAAACTGCAGGGCGACCTGAAAGGTTGTGAAGATGAAAAAGCTGATCAGGCGCGCAAGGTGACTTCTTTGCAAAACGACATTGATGGCCTGAACAAGCAAATCGCATTTCTGAAAGAGAATAATACACAGGCGCTAAGGCAGCTTCAGGATTTATCCGTAATCTCCAGTTCACAGGCGGAAAGCATTAAGAAATCATTGGAAAATATTGGCGCTAAAGATGCTTATATTCAGGACCTGCAGACTGCCATGGCGCGCAAGGATTCTTTGAATATGGCACTCGTGATGAATCTGAAGGGTGCCATCGGAAATCTAGATGACAAAGACATCAACATCAAAGTTGACAAAGGCGTAATATATATTGACATTTCTGATAAGCTGTTATTCAAGAGCGGTAGCTACACCGTTACCGAAAAAGCCAAGGAAGTGTTGGGGAAAGTTGCGCAGGTATTGAAGAACCAGCCTGATATAGAATTCATGGTTGAAGGACATACAGATAATGTTCCTTATAAATCAAATGCCATACTTCTGGACAACTGGGATCTGAGTGTTAAGAGGGCCACTTCCGTTGTGAGAATTCTGCAAAAACAGTATGGCCTCGACCCGGCTAAGATGGCCGCCGCTGGTCGCAGTGAATATAAACCCATCGAAGACAATAGCACGGTTGATGGAAAGGCTGCCAACCGCAGAACCAGTATCGTTATTCTGCCCCAGTTGGATCAATTCTTCAAATTGCTGGAGACCAAAAGATAATATTTGCTCCTCTTAAGATAAAAATCAATAAAACCATTCGTCAACTGGCGGATGGTTTTTTTTAGAGTCTTAATCCGGGATAGATTTTAGGAGCAGGGAATTTTATTCATACCCTATAGCAAACAGCATTGATATTCATGCCTGCTCCTACCGAAGCAAAGAGCACTATATCTCCGCTTTGCAGTTGGTGATTCGTTTCACGACCTTTGCGTACCAGGTCGTACAAGGTGGGAATCGTTGCCACGGAGCTATTTCCAAGCCAGTGAATACTCATGGGCATGATATCTTCCGGAACTTCATTAATCCCATATAGTTTGTAGAGATTACGAATAATGCCTTCATCCATTTTTTCATTGGCCTGGTGAATGAATATTTTTGTAAGGTCTCTGATATCAACGCCACTCTTATCCAGGCAATCCTTCATGGCTTGGGGTACGTGTTTGATTGCGTATTCATATACTTTCCGGCCCTTCATTTTAATATATCGTATGCGCGGGTCGCTATCGGGGAAATTAGATTTGCCCATGTAAATATAATTGGCTTCTTCGCCTGCATGAGACTGCACGCTTGCTCCTAAAATGCCACTTCCGTTTTCGGGCACTTCTTTATATTCCAAAACGCAGGCTCCTGCCCCATCGCTAAAGATCATGCTGTCGCGGTCATACATGTCCAGCACCCTTGAAAGTGTCTCGGTTCCGATCACCAGGCATTTCTTTGCCACGCCGGCTTTAAAAAATGCGTCTGCCTGTATCAGTCCCTGCACCCAACCGGGGCAACCGAATATAATATCATATGGGATGCAATTGGGATTTCTGATGCCCAGCCCATGTTTTATGCGGCTGGCCAGGGATGGCACTCCATCGCTTTGGATGGTATGTTTGATCACATTCCCGAAATTCTGTGCCACGATGATCTGATCTAATGATTCCGGATCAACCTTACTGTCTTGTATAGCTGCTTTAGCCGCTGTGATAGCAAGGTCAGACGAATTCATATCGGCAGGAGCATACCGGCGTTCGGCGATTCCCGTGATCATCCTGAATTTTTCTACTATCTCTTGAGGAGGCGCTGCAATTCTGGATTGATCCTCGGCATAAAAATTATGGATGGTAAAATCGCGATTCGACTTTATTTCTGGAGGGATCATGCAACCTGTTCCGGTAATAACAGAACGATTCATATATTATAAAACCGCGGTTTAAGATTAAGTAATGAGTGGCTAACGCTCTCAAATATAACTATTATCGGAAATGAAAGTTTAGCCATGGTTCAGGAAATAGCCAGGTTTTGGATTTCGGGGATTCATGCATTTTGCAGTGGGTATTGGCTGTTATGGGGATAAATCATCTTTGCCGGTAGCTCCCTGAGGGTCTTTTCTTCCCGTTCCGGCTCCTGGGTTGGTACGATGGCCCTAAGCCAAATTGTTGAGGCACTGAAGATTTTGGTACTGGTTTACCCAATAGATTTTCAATTCCTGCAAAGCGATTTTGTTCTTTTTCGCTGATGAACGTTATGGCGGTGCCGTCTGATTCCGCACGGGCAGTGCGGCCAATACGGTGAATATAATCTTCACCGTCGTGCGGCACATCATAATTGAGAACCAGGTCAACGTCTTCAATGTCGATTCCACGAGACAGGATATCTGTAGCAACCAGCACCTTCAGATGTCCTGTTCTGAATTCAGATAGGACTTCTTCCCTTTTTTGCTGCTCCAGGTCTGAGTGGATCTCATCTGCCGAAAGGCCAGCGCGTTTCAATTGCTGGGTAAGTTGTTTCACATTTTGTTTTCGAGAACAAAAAACCAGGATGCTTTTGAAATCTCTCAATTGCAGCAGATATTTTACCAGGGGCATTTTCTGCGCCTCATACACCACGTAGGCAAGCTGCTTTATTTTGTCGGGTGGTTTTGATAAGGAAATATTGACTTCGACGGGTTGATGAAGAATTCGTTTTGCCAATTCCCTGATTTTATGAGGCATGGTGGCAGAAAAGAGCAGGTTTTGCCTTTTTGCCGGCAGATAATTGATGATTCGCATGATATCATCATAGAATCCCATGTCAAGCATACGGTCTGCTTCATCCAAAACGAGGTACTGCAATTTCTGCAATTTCACATAACCCATATTTAGATGGGCGATCATTTTGCCCGGAGTGCAGATTACAACATCCGCTCCACTGGAGAGCGCCTGTTTTTCCTGGATGAATGATCCGCCATCTCCTCCGCCATAAACCGCGATTGAACTCACAGACGTGAAATAGGCGAGTCCTTCCATGTGTTGGGCTATCTGTAGTGCCAATTCACGCGTTGGAACAATTACCAGGGCGCTGATATGATCGTTATGATTGGTCTCAATAAGTTTGTCTATAAGTGGCAGCAGAAAAGCGGCTGTCTTGCCCGTGCCTGTTTGCGCAGATGCTATGACGTCTTTGCCCGCTAAAATATGGGGAATCACCTGGGCCTGTACGGGAGTTGGTGTTTCATAGCCGCCTGCTTCTATACCTTCCAATAGCTGTTCGTGGAAGCCGAAATCTCTGAAATTCAAATTAAACTGGATTTAGAAAAGAACTATTATCATGCAAATATAACATAATACGAGCGAAGCCGGAAGAATTGATTCCATGAGGGAACTGACAATCTTAGCATTGGGATTCATTAATTTAGAGGATGCAATCAGATCAGTCAGAAAAGAAAATCCGGGAATTTTACAATTCCACCAGAATGGAAGAGGATCGGCTTGAACAAGGTGTGTTCAAACTGGAGAAGCTACGTTCCCAGGCTATCATTCAACGCTACCTCATTCCCGGCGGTATGACAATAGCCGATATTGGAGGGGCTACGGGCACTTATTCGTTTTGGTTACAAAGAGAAGGTTATTCCGTGCATTTGCTGGATTCTGCCGAAGCGCATGTGGAAATGGCAAGGCAAACAGGCAAACATCTTAAAAAGCCATTGGATTCCGTAACATTCGGCGATGCCAGGTCTCTGCCCTATGCGGATGAAAAATTCGACCTCGTCATGGTATTTGGACCACTCTATCATCTGCAGGATCAGAAGGATCGGGTGCAAACGCTGAAGGAGGCCAGGCGCGTGCTTAAACCAGGAGGAATAATATTGGCTTCTACTATCACCCGTTATGCTTCGCTTCTGGATGGATTCTGGAGAAGCCTGATCTTGGATCCGGATTTTGCGAAGATCCTGGATCAGGATCTCGAAAGCGGGCAGCATCAGAACCCAACAGAAAAGGCAGAATACTTTACCGATGCCCATTTTCATACGGAGACTGAAATTAAATCGGAGTTCGAGCAAGCCGGCTTTTCAAACCCGAAGGTGATGGCCATTGAAGGATTCGGCTGGTTGATTCCGGAATTTGAAGAGCGATGGAGGGATGAGAGCTATCGCGAAAAGCTTATTCATTATATTGAATTCACGGAAACAAACCCAGTCATGATTGGCATTAGTTCACATGTTATGACGGCTGCTATCAAATGAGAACCTGCCGGAGCCCTGGCCTCATTCATGAACCGACACCTGTTTTAGCATTGCGAACATTTTGATTCGCGCACTGTAATTGAAAAAACCGGAATAAATTAAGATTCATGTCGAAATTACTCAGTCCTTTCACCATAAAACACTTAAAATTTCGCAACAGGATTGCCGTCTCTCCAATGTGCGAATATTCTTCAGATGACGGTTTCGCCAACGACTGGCACCTGGTGCATTTGGGTAGTCGTGCGGTAGGAGGAGCAGGATTGGTAATCACCGAGGCCACGGCTGTTTCTCCCGAAGGCCGGATATCGCCCGATGATCTGGGCATCTGGAAGGATGACCATATTGAGAAATTGAAGGGTATTTGTTCGTTCGTTCATGAGCAGGGGGCCATTATGGGAATACAACTGGCTCATGCCGGAAGAAAGGCCAGCTGTTCCTCACCCTGGAAAGGTGGTAAACAAATTGAAATTGACGATGGCGGATGGCAAACGCTCGCTCCCAGCGGGATTCCCTTTCACCCGGGAGAGCGAAAGCCTCTTGAATTGACCGTTGATGGTATCAAAGCGATCATCCGGGATTTCGGATCCGCTGCTCAAAGGGCCCTGATGGCCGGATTCAGGCTAATAGAAATCCATGCCGCTCATGGCTATCTGATCCACGAGTTTTTGTCGCCACTCAGCAACCATAGAACAGATGCATACGGAGGAAATTTTGAAAACAGGGCGAGACTATTGTATGAAATCATTGAATCAATTCAGAAATTATGGCCCGAAAGAAATGGATTATTCGTGAGAATATCGGCCACTGACTGGGCCGAAGGTGGATGGGGGCCAGATGATTCGGTGCAATTGGCTAAGGCCTTGCTCACAAAAGGAGTGGATCTTATTGACTGCTCTTCAGGCGGATTGGTTCCGGGAGTGAAAATACCATTGGCGCCCGGTTACCAGGTTCCTTTCGCCGAAAGGATCAAAAAAGAAGCGGGTATCTTAACAGGAGCGGTGGGATTGATCACCGAAGCCCGGCAGGCCGAAGAAATCCTGCAAAAAGCACAGGCCGACCTGATCATCATGGCAAGGGAATTGTTAAGGGATCATTATTTTCCTTTGCACGCTGCCCATCAGCTAGGCATTGACGTAACATGGCCAAGGCAATATGAGAGAGCGAAACCCAGGTTCTAAAAGTTCATTCCTAACTTATTTATTTGGAGCCATTTAGAGGGCCTGGTGCCCGCAAAAGAGATGCAGAATGGAAATGATGCCGTTGCCCGGGAGCTTGGTAGGCTGCCCTTCTTTTCTTAACTTTGTAAATCGTTTTGCAACCACAAAATAAAAAATAAGCCATGTCTATTTTGAACACCAACAAGAAGAAGAATCAGGGTAAGAAAGGAAATCAGCAGAAAAATGCCCAACCTTTTCCCGCTCCCAAACCCAGGGCTAACTCAAAGGCCGCAACCAGGAATACCCGGCTCACCGGTGGTTCTCAGAGAGGTTCCTGAAAAAAGGGCATGATGAATTAAAATCGGAGCGGGAACTGTTGAAGAAATATTATTATTTTCGTGAAGCAATAAAAATAAGCACAAAAAAAAGGTCCACTGTAGAAACAGTCGACCTCTAAACGATTGCTTGCCCTATATAACTATTTCAAAACTATTGCCTGCTCATTCTGGCAGCCTTCATACTGCACTTTTATTCGGCCTCTAACGACTGCTCAACGATTGCTTTGTCCTTTCTGTTCTTAACTTCCTGATGCAAATTTAGGCCAGGCGAATACGTAATTAAAATCATCTTGGCCCTGATTATATTACGTCAAAAGCGGCAAGATTTTTGGTAACCCTTTCTGGCACTGCATTTCAGAACAATTTAACAATGATGCCCAACCGTTTTTCGGATATATTATTTCAATTGATTCATTCGCTGGAGAAGTCAGAAAAAAGACATTTCAAGCTCTATATCAAGAGGAGTTCTGCAAAAGAAGACCTCAAGATCATTCACCTTTTCGACACCATTGACAAATTGCATGAATACGACGAGAAGCTGATCTTAAAGAAAATGTCGCCCATTACGAAGACGCAATTGGCGAATCTCAAAACGCATTTATACAAGCAATTGCTGGCCAGCCTGCGTCTGTTAAAGACTACCGAGAACACTGACCTGCAATTGAGTGAACACCTCGACTATGCACGTTTGTTATACAATAAGGGACTGAAACTGCAGAGTCTGAAGATTCTGGAAAAGGCTAAGGAGCTGGCGAGGGCTAATCAGAAATTCAATTTTCTGGCGCAGGTAATTTCCCTCGAAAAAAAAATTGAGACTCTTCATATCACACGCAGTACTCTTGAAAAAACCCAGCAGTTATCGGCGGAGGCGTCGGAGATCAGCAGTCATGTTGACCGTGTAACGCGGCTCTCCAACCAGGCCCTGATGCTCTACCGCTGGTATGTGCAAAACGGGCACGCGCGTAATGAAAAAGACGAAAGGGATATTCGTGCATTTTTTCATGATAACCTCCCCGGTGATTTGCATGCGATCAGGGGTTTTTATGAAAAACTATACCTCTATCAGAGTTATTGCTGGTATGCCTATATCAGGCAGGATTTTTTGATGTATTACCGCTACAGTCAAAAGTGGATCAATTTGT
>CALFNL010000246.1 GCA_937902875.1 uncultured Bacteroidota bacterium
GCCGGCGCCCACCCTTGTTACGGCTGCGCGTCATTTGGAATAGGAGATCACGCGGGGTAATTGCAGGTATTCATTCATTATAGTAGCAAGGGAAACAGAAGGATAGAAATATCCGTTATGGCTCAAAGGAAGTGTTGACGATTTATCATACCTCCCTGTCAAACCCAGAAAAACATCATTTTTATACCCCAAGTCGACCGTTCCATAAGTTCCATATTCAACTAATTCCCGATTGTAGTTAGTTGGTGTACTCTGATTGCTGGAGTTGGCGAAATTGTTCCATTCCGGAACGCCCAGGCCGTCTGTAGAAGCAGATATGTTTCGTTCTTTCCAGTTGCGAACGCTTGCGCCGGCAGTCACTTTCAGATCAAATGAACCAAATTGCTTGCTATAGTCGACCAGCAGATCGGTATTTCCCTCAAACATATTATACCATGTTTCAGAATAATTACCTGTTCGGGGATAGTTAAAAGATTTCGGATACACAACCGGCTGATAAAGGGAGTAACTATTTATCCCCGTCCTTGCCATTATGTTCATATTGGGAAGGATTTTATATTTCAGGGAGCCATTGGCAAAAAAAGCATCCCGATAATATCCATTGGTTTGCTCGTAAGCCACAAAATAGGGGTTGTTATAATCATTGGCATCTTCGTAGTTACGCTGTTGAAGACCTTCCTGACCCGGTACCCAGTAATTTCGAAGATCACGCACATCCACGTTGTCGCCGGTCCAGAGCGTAAGGCCATAAATGAAGCTACGGCGTCCATAACCTACACTTGGGTAATTGGGGGTATACAATTTATTGTAGTTCACCGATGCGTCAAAGCGAAGGCGCTTGCTGAGATTGACTCCACCGCTGAGATCAAATGTGGTTCCTCCCAGTTTTGTATTCGGTACAACGCCTTTTTGATATGTCTGGGAAATTGATGCACGAAAGTCTCCATTTTCATTTGAAGTGGAAAAGCTGATATTGTCGGTTGTCAGGAAACCAGTCCGAAGAAAATGGCTGAGATTATCCTTTCCGCGCGCTATCCATGGAATGGGCTGCTTGGAACCATCGGGATTGACAGGGCTGTTATATTGAACCAGCATCCGGCCATCCAGTTTGGGCCCCCAGGCGCCCCAATACTCATAGGTAGGATCACCCTGAATATAGGTTCCCTGATAACCGGTTCCATAATCATGCTGCACTTTAGGCTCCGCAATGATACCCAGATCAAAAGTATTGGTGGAATTAAATTCAATGGAAGGCCCCCGGCTTTTCCCCTTGCCGCTTTTGGTGGTGATCTGAATAGCACCGTTTACCCCCCGTGCCCCGTAAAGTGCTGAGGCAGCCGGGCCTTTCAATATGCTATACGACTCCACATCGTCTCCGGATATTTCCCACATCGTCGTAGATTCCAGCGGTGTACCGTTCAATACGATAAGCGGTTTTACTCCACGTAAGGATATATCGGGGGCTGTAAAAAAGTCTGATGAATTCGCAACACGCAGTCCGGCCACTTTCCCCGTCAGGTTACCCAATATATTAGGCTCACGCGCCTTTACGAGATCCTCTCCCTTCACCTCCTGCAATGCGTACCCAAGCCGCTTTTTTTCTTTCTTAATGCCCAGTGCCGTAACAACCACTTCACCCAACGCCGAATAATCTCTTTCCATAGCAACTTCAATCGCTTCACCGGCAGTAGTTATCAGAACCGTTTTATATCCGGCCGCTGAAAATATTAATACAACCTTTCCGGCACTTGCTTCGGCAATCGAGAAATTACCATCTTTATCCGTTTGAGTGCCAGTTGAAGTTCCCTTTATCTGGACATTGACAGCCTGAATGGCAACTCCTGCGCTATCTGTAACTTTTCCTTTTACCCGATGGCTCTGAGCCCTACCGGCAATAGCGAAAATAACCGTACCGATCAATAATAACCATTTTTTCATACAGCAATTTTTTGGTAGAAATAATTTTTTCGATCGACTTTGGGCAAAACGATCTATTCATGTGCATAAACACACAATAAACGGTCTGCCGGGAAAATATGGAATAATAGGTTGTTACGCTTCTGTATTCGCAGAATGAGAGATAAAGCCTTTCACATAACAAGCACTCTTCCTGTACCTTCTTCACCACAATGCTAAAGAGAAATTGAAACTTCAAAGAGAAATTGCGGGGATTAATTTACGCAATCGTTGCCGGCAACGATTGTGCCAGCGCAGGAGAAGCAAATTTTCAGAAATTATCTTCTCATTTTTGCCGTTTACTCTTTTACAATTGTAATATGGTGGCATTTTAAAATCGCAATTGTGCGTAAATACCTGTTTGTTAGCTCCGTCATATTGGCCTCCTAAATAGCTGAATTGGATTAATAAATCAATTGAGGGCATCTTTAAACCTGTATCGAGAACCCTTGCCAGGTGTCGGTTACATTTGTCTACTGCATGAGATCATTTCCTATATTTGCAGCAAAGATAAGCATCGGAGGATGCCTCCGGGCAATTACCATTCGATACACAAACTAATTGCAATTATTTTATTTTTTAAGACCCTGAGCATTATCTGATTGATAAACCCAACCTGCAGATTATCCTTAGTACAATTAAAGGTAAAAGTTAGGAATCGGGTGAGTGTGTTTCCACCCATAGGGAGAACGCAAATGGCAATGTAGAAACAAAGTTATTAACCAAACTGCATCAAAAGCAATCCAAGATAAAATCTCTATTAAAGGCCGGGTTATGAGAGATGCTCTTTATTGATGCTAGTTTCAGACATGTGCATATGAAATTTGAAGCTGTAACCATCAAAGATATTGCCAAAGCACTCTCTCTATCCGCTTCCACCGTATCGAGGGCCTTACGCGACAGCTATGAAATCAGTGCCGAGACAAAACAAATGGTACTGGATTGCGCAGAAAAACTCAATTACCAGCCTAATCCTATTGCAAAAAGTTTACGCGACAGGCGAAGTGGCTCTGTTGGTGTTGTTGTATGTGAGATTGCCAATAGTTTTTTTTCGCAAGCCATCAACGGGATAGAATCCATTGCGTACGACAGGGGATATAATGTCATTATTTCGCAAAGCCATGAGTCTTATGAACGGGAAGTAATAAACCTGAAATACCTGGCGTCCCGGTCGATAGATGGACTGCTGATCTCTTTATCAACAGAAACAAATGATCTCAGCCATTTTGAATATTTGAACAATAAGGGATTGCCAATGGTTTTTTTTGATCGCATCCCCGACAACATTCCCACACACCGTGTAACGGTGGATAATTACAAAGGTGCCTATGAAGCGACTGAACAATTAATTCGAAGCGGTTACAAAAGAATAGCAACGCTTACGAATTCGGCCTATCTCTCCATTACCAATGAGCGCATTGCAGGTTATAAGGCGGCATTAACCTACCATGGAGTGGCAGTACAGGATCAATATATCAAGCACTGTTTTTACGGCGGAATGAAATTTTTGGAAATAGAAGATGCGCTTAATAAATTGCTATCACTTCCGCAACGACCGGATGCCATATTCACCACAAGCGATAAATTAACCAGCGGATGCCTGAAATACCTTACAAAAAAAGGCATACGAATACCAGCAGACATTGCACTTGCAGGTTTTTCAAATTCGGAAATAGCAGAGTTGCTGAATCCTTCACTGACCGTAATCCGCCAGCCAGCATTTGAAATGGGAAAAGCAGCCATGGCGTTGCTGATGACGATCATTGAAAGCAAGCATAAAATCACCAGGTTTGAAAACATTGTGCTTGCCCCGGAATTGATTATTCGCGACTCATCCCGGCCTAAAAGAATAATAGACAATACAGAGAATATCTCTGGCTTCCCCGTTTAAAAATTATCAGTTACTGCAGGGTTCAGGTTCGACTTGTAAACACCTATCAACCGGAATGTTTTAAGTTTGGCGGATGAACAAGACCCTGACTAACCGCAACCCCGCCGGCCGTATTCTGCTGGCCAGCATGGTGGGCACAACC
>CALFNL010000247.1 GCA_937902875.1 uncultured Bacteroidota bacterium
CTTGCACCCAGCTTGCTGAACAATTTGGTTTCTTTAGTGCGGATTTCGGTTACCCACAGGTCATACCCCTTTTCAAAACTGGTGAGGTAGAATAATTTTTCTCCGTCTTTGGAAAGCAGCCAGTCCTGCGCATCGCTGGTATGTGTGGTGATCCTGAGCTTTCGGTCAGTGAGATGATCCCAGTCAATCACAATATCTTTTTTTGTACTGTCTTTTGTCTCTTCCTTCGTTGGAGCTCCTTTTTTAGTTGGCTCTTTTGCCTTCCCGGTCGAATCTTTCTTCTGCTTTTCTTCCTGCTCTTTTAAAAGGCTGAACTCTTCTTTAGACAGCTTAAACCTTTCAAATGCATCTTTTGTAAAGAACATGCCGAAAACGTCGCCGCTCGCGGGATATCCTGCCTGTTGCCTGGTGCCATTTCTGTTGGATCCCCAAATCATCATCTTGCCTCCCATCGCCCATTTGGGGCCGAAATCATCATAGCCACTTAGAGTCAGATTTACCACCTGCGATTTTCCATCTGCGGCCACCAGCCCCACTTCAGGAGCCATCACCCTTTCGGGAAGACCAAAACTGACGAGAAACCATTTGCTGTCTGGCGACCATTGATAATATTGATCGCCGTCGGAATAGCTATAATTCTTATCGGCAGTTAAAATTGTGCGCGTTTGTTTTGACGCCAGATTTATCACCTTCAGGATAGTCCTGTTTTCGAGGTAGGCCACTTCTTTTCCGTCGGGAGAAAAAGCCGGTTGAAATTCTTCGGCCGGCGTGGCCACAACGGGTGCTTCCTTCAAAACAGTAGCAACATAAAAATAGGGTTCTTCCTTCCGCGTAATAGAACTCGTATATACATTCCAGTTATTGTCTTTTTCAGCGGCATACAAGAGGGAGCGGCCGTCAGCACTGAAGCTTACACTCCTTTCCTGCCAGGGTGTATTGGTAATGCGTTTGGTAATGCCTCCCTCCACGCTGGTAACAAAGATCTCGCCCCGGTAAACAAAGGCGATCTCTTTCCCATTTGGAGATAGTTTCATTTCGGTAGCATTCCCCGTTATCGGCACAATTTTGTCCACGCTGTTACGGCCGTCCTGTGCAATCGTGACCGCGATCTTTTGTGGCTCGGAACCGGCCTTGATGGTATATAGCTCGCCATTAAAGCCAAAACAAAGAGTGTTGTCTCTGGCATGAGTTAAAAACCGTACGGGATGCCTGGTGAAATGTGTAATAGCGGAGGCATGGGATGGATCGGCAAGGGAACTCTTATATACATTGAAAGATCCACCCTGTTCACTCAGGTAATAGAAATCCTGGTCATTGCTGTCGAAAACCGGGTTCCGGTCTTCTCCATTGAAATTCGTGAGTTTGAGGTATTTCCTGGTTGAAAAATCATATACCCAGATATCGCGGGTAACGGCAGACGTATGATGTTTACGCCAATCGCTTTCATATCCTTTGATGTCATGATAAATCAGCTTGTTTCCTTTTGAATTAAGTGTTGCATCGAGTGCCGGAACCGGCAATACCAGGCTCACCCTTCCTCCTTCAACCGGAACGCTATAGAGCTCGGTCATCAGTCCGATTGGATACTGTGCATTCGTTACAAGGTCCTGGCGATAGGCCGAAAAAAGAACCGATTTATCATCCGCGCTGAAACTACCTGGTATTTCCCGCCCGGAATGAAAAGTCAGTCTTCTTGCTTCTCCACCAGATGCCGGCATCACGAATACGTCAAAATTGCCATAGCGGTCGGAGGCGAATGCAATGGTTTTTCCATCGTGTGACCATACCGGTGCGAATTCGTAAGATTCACTGATGGTCAGGGGCCTGGCCTCACCACCGGAAGAGGCCACCTTATAAATATCACCTTTGTAACTGAACAGAACCGTTTGACCGTCGGGTGAAATTGCCGGATACCGCATCCACAATGGGTTGTCCTGGGCCATGGCCGGCAATATGAAAATGCCGGCGATGAATGCAATAAAATAACCTTTCATAAAATGAACTTAATGTTTTTAATGAAATCGATTAGGATAGCATGCAAAGAATAATAAGTTGAATATACAATAAAATCCTCTCTGCAATCCGTCGGGCTCCATGAATGCATACCATATTGGTGATGCAACATTGACTGTAATCAGGCCCCGGATTAATCAGCATCATAGGTTCTATTTACAGCGTTTGCTATCTTTAGAAAAATTAATTATATGATAAAGATTCTGGTTGCACTTGACTGCAGGGTGATCAATATGAAAACTGTTGATTTTGCCTGTTATATGGCGAGGGTCGCACATTCGAAGCTTACCGGGATTTTTTTGGAAGAAAGGGAATTTGAAAAGACTCCCACCAGAAAAATTGTATTGGGGCAACCCTACGTTGAAACCATTGTGGCTTCTGATATTCCGGGAAATGAGGCCAGGCAGAAGACAAAGCTTGAAAATAGTCAAACCTTTAAGGATGCTTGTGAAAACAGGGGCATTCCTG
>CALFNL010000248.1 GCA_937902875.1 uncultured Bacteroidota bacterium
TAATAAAACGAGCGACATAGTTAAAGCCAATCACATGAATCTCAGCGCGGGCCTTGGTTGGAGAGACAAGGGTATGTGTGTGGATCTCACCGCCGTGTACCGCATGAGAAAGGATGCATATTTTCCGTATGGCGTTGACCAGTCAGTATTCAGCCCCGCGAGCGTTAATAGCAATGGAATAAACGTTTTGGCAACTGTGGGCTTCAAATTTTGAGAGCACAGAACGGAACTCAAAGACAGTTTTTGACACAATAATTTTCTTTTCGCTATGGTATATTTCTTGTGACTCCTTTATTATTCATGATTTCTATCCCGGTAACCTGGTCATTCACCCATAAGAAGCGGGAAGATTGGGAAAGAAAGGAAGAACCGAAATTGAACTCTTCCTTCCTGCCTCGTCCGTCTTTTAATTTTAATATGGCATATTGATCGGCAGCCTGCAAGGGAATATTCCTGCCCGAATTCTTCAATTGGAAAACTTTTAAGGGACCGCGATTCTGCCCCGCAAATAATAAACATTTGCCCTCGGGATTCCTAATGGAGACCAGTCCCTTTCCATTGCCTGGTATAAATATTCCACTCTCCAATATACTCAGGGGTTTGAATTTGCCTTTACCGTCTCCTTTCAGAAATAGTCCGTTGAATGCGTCATACCGTCCTACCGACACTTCCGTACCGTAATCATTGCCATTAATGACTACGTCGAGGTTTCCATCTCCGTCAAAATCGCCTACCACCATTCCGTAAATGCAGGATAACTGCGCCTCAATTGGCAAAGGCTCCATTTCGAATTTTCCATTCCCCATATTGCGCAAGAGACTGCTTGTAAAATAGTTGGCATCCAATTTTACTGCATCTTTGAGCTGGTCCTGGCTGAGCAATTTATTGAATGTGGCTGTAGCATATTCTCTATAGGTCTTAAATTTCCTCCGCATCTCAATCATTTGCCTTATTTCATCGTCGCGTAATTGCGCAGGAAATTCTCTCCTGGTGCCATTCCTGTTAATGTTGGGAAGGTAGAGAGAAGGCAGGGCGTCATAGTTGCCATTGTTGTCAAAATCCTTCGCGTATATGCGCACGGGTTCCTCATCCGTTGCTCTATAAAATGAATTATGCCCCAGGTTTCCGACTATATAATCCATATCGCCGTCATTGTCAAAATCACCTGCCACAATGCTGCTCCACCAACCCTTTTCCGATTGTATTCCTGTACCAGACGTTACATTTTTGAAAACGCCTTTGTCATTTTTCAGGAAAGTGAGAGGCATCCATTCACCTGCAATTATCAGGTCTTCCCAGCCATCGTTGTCAAAATCGGTCCATAATGCATCGCAGGCCAGGCCCAGATTGATCAGATCGGGAGCAACCGTTTTGGTGACATCTGTGAATTTTATTTGCCCGTTCCTGGAATCATTCCTGTAAATGGCGCTGGAAACGGGTTTTGGATAAGCCCATGGCTCTACTCTTCCGGCCACAAAAATATCTATGTCTCCATCGTGATCGTAATCAACTCCTCTCACACAGGTCTTGCTACTAAGATTTCCGGGTAAACTGGTGGTATCCATGGCGAATTTTCCCTTGCCATCGTTGATCCAAAGCTTATCCCGGTAATGGAATGTATTGGCTGCACTCTCAAATCCGCCGCTGGTAGTATATATGTCAAGGTCACCATCATTATCCGCGTCGAATAGTAATATTCCCAAATCTTCCCAGGCCTTGGTCTGCATAGTGGCTCCATTGGTCAGGTCACTTACATTGAATCTTCCATCTGGCTGCTGCGATAGGATTTTTGCGCTATAGCCGTAGGAACCCCCCATGATAATATCGTCGAGGCCATCTCCATTTATATCGCCCGCGGCCAGGCCCGGTCCATATTCTGAGAGTTTGTGGGGGAGCAATTTCTGAATATTAAAATCAATAAAGTCGTATTCGTCATACCTGGTTTTCACACCCAGGGAATCTGTAATATCCTTGAACAGAGTATTGGAAGCAAACTGGGGGCGGTCCCATCCATAGTTGTCCCTGGCATTTGATTGTTTCACTACCAGCAGTTGGTTGGTCTTTACATGGTGCAATACCTGCATTTTACCATCGGGCCATTTCACCACCACGGAATCGACAATGGCCACAGTATCCAAACCAAAATGAGCGATATTCTGAATGCTGGAGAGGTATCCCCTGTAAGGACTATTTTCATAAACCTGCTTTTTCCCATTTCCATAATGCAATTCTACCCATGCGCCGATACCACCCAAATTGGGAGTATTTCCTGCAAATTGCACCTGCAGGTAATGAGGAGAATTTGATTTGTCGTCATTCAGCGTATTTTCAAACACAGAAGCCTCGTCGTTGATATTATTGACCACATAATCCAGGTCTCCATCGTTATCGAGGTCTGCATAGGCTGCGCCGTTTGAAAAACTGGGAGCCACGATGCCCCAGTCTTTTGAAACATTGGTGAAATGCAGGTCCCCATTATTCCGAAAGGCATAGTTCGGAATTTTAACTTCGGGAATTTGGGAGAGCATTTGTTGCTTGGAAGCTACCTGGCTGGTTCTGGTGCGAAATGCAATGAAATCGTGATCCGTTACGTCTTTGGGAAATCCATTGGTTACAATAATGTCGCGGTAACCGTCATTGTCAAAGTCAACGACCATTGGAGTCCAGCTCCAGTCTGTTTCCGCGATGCCGCTGAAGAATCCAATATCACTGAAAATAGGATCGCCTATGGAATCATTCCCTTTCACCCTGGGACCCTGGTTTATTTGAAGGGTATTGCGCACATACTGGTATTCATACCCGAAGTAATCACTGTTCTGGTAGGTTTGATAGCTGTTGGAATTCAGCATCATTTTTTTCCTGTAATTGTCTTCGGGATTCATGTCTAATTCTATGACGTCCATCAGACCATCATTATTCACATCATTGATGTCATTTCCCATCGAGTTGGCGGATGTGTGCTTGAAATAAGTGGAGAGCTCATCCGTAAATGTACCGTCGTGGTTGTTGATGTATAGAATATTGTTGGAGATATAGTCATTGGTGACGTAGATATCTTTCCATCCGTCGCGGTTAATGTCGGCAATGGTAACGCCGTGCCCGTATCCTTCAGTCAATATGCCCGCTTCTTTGGATACATTGGTGAATACAGGATGTTTGAGTGAATCGTTCCAGTCATTCCTGTATAAGCGGCTGGTGCTGGGCGAAGAACCGTCTTTATGAATGGGCCCAAACCTGCTTGGGATATAGCCTGCCGCGATCTCATTTACGAGGATGAATACATCCAGGTCGCCATCATTGTCGTAGTCAAAGAATGCAGCCTGGGTGGAATGCGTGGTATCGTCAAGACCGTATTCTTTTGCCATTTCTTTGAAACGAGGAATTCCGCTCTTATCTAATCCCTGGTTTATATATAGAAGGTTTCTGCGCTTTTCCGGATCACTGAGTATGGAGGTGGAGACATAAATATCCTGCAGGCCGTCGTTATTAATATCCACCACCGCTACCCCTCTGCCCCATGTTCCCTCTCCGCTTACGCCGGCGGCTTCTGTTATATCTTCAAATTTTAAATGCCCTTTATTCAGGTAAAGTTTATTTGGAACCAGATTTCCGGTGAAATAAATGTCCTGCAAGCCGTCGTTATTAAAATCGCCAAACCCAACACCGCCTCCATTATAAATGTTGGAAACGTCCAGCACATTGAATGAGTCGGTTTCTTTGATGGTATTGCTGAAATGGATATTCGTGTTGGAGGAAGGAAGCTGGCGAAACAATGTTTTCTTTTCGGTGCAGGAAAATAAGACGATTAGGGCCAGAAACGATAACCTTGAAGTATTCATTCTTATCTGCATTTAGAAAAATGAATATAGTAAAACCTTTTAACAAAAAAGGAGGCAGACCTGGTTAGTGCTGCCTCCCGATATTATTTAAGATTTCCAGTACTAGTACCCTGGGTTCTGCACCAGAGTGCCATTACTCTTGTCAATCTCATTTTGCGGTATGGGCCAGTATTCGTTCCTATTTGCCGTGAATGATGCACCGCTGATGTAAGCAATTTTCAAACTAGCGAACTCGATCGGGAAATAAGCATTTATCTCCTGAGCTGCGATGCCCCAACGCACGAGGTCGAAGAAGCGATGTCCTTCCATTCCCAATTCAAGCATTCTTTCATAACGAATGGCTTTGCGGGCAATATCCTGAGTAGAGAAAAATCCAGCAGGATAATTGCTCACCTTATAATTTGCCGCAGGCGTATTAGTAAATCCGCCTTCCGGATTTGACGGGTCAATATAAGTATGTACAAATCCAGCCGGATTAGCTGCCCTTGTTCTGATCATGTTCACATAATTTTCTGCGGTTACAAGACTTCCACCTGGGACTTCTGTCTCAACTTCTGCAGCCCACAGTAACACGTCGGCATAACGGATCAGATTGATGTTGTTAGCCGTTACACCACTCGACCAGAAAGAAGCGTCTGTCAATTTACCCAACAATGCATTGGGATAAACATTTTTTACAGGGGAATAGGGGCCACCATCACTCTGTGCACGGATCCAGTCATTTCCAACATTTATACCCCAATCAAGGTAAGGAATGCCTCTGCGGCCTGCGGTCCAGTCCAAACGGGGATCCAGTGTACCTGCATAAGGAGTAAAAGCATCCGATGACAATTTGCCCATGTCATTCGTAACATCGGAACTTGAGAAATTATCCAGGTCAGGCAAACCGGTAACGGCATCTGTTTTAAAATGGTTTACCAGGTACTGTGTGGGCTGAAAGAAGCCGCAGCAGGTGCCGGGCGAACCTCCATAAGGGAAATTCAAAACATCGCCCCAGTTACCGTTATTGCCATTAGCACCATCGTTTACGGAAGCCTGTGCGGCAAAGATGGACTCCGTATTATTTTTGTTGATGATGTCAAAGTTTTTATGAAACTGGTCAACCAATTGATATTTCCCGCTTGTGATAATATCATCCAACAGGGGTTTAGCATCGCTATACTTGTGTTGGAACATATAAGCTTTTGCCAAAATTGCTTCAGCGGAATATTTATTGAGTCTTCCAACCTCTGCTTGTGAATTCGGCAAATTAGCAATTGCATACTGCAGGTCTTCTTCAATCTTGGGCCATGCATCGGCAGTATTAGGCACAAAATAGTTACCGGCGCCATAAGTAATGGTCTCGTCAACAAAAGGAATATTATTCCACATTTTCTTGGCTTCAAAATGATACCATGCGCGCAAACCGCGGGCTTCCGCCAGTATCTCATCGCTTTCGGCCTGGGTTAAATCGGTAGCCAAAGCAGCTGTCCTGATCACATCGTTACATCTCGAAACACCGTCATAAACTAATAACCATTTGTTGTGGAAATAGTAATTGGTTGTGGTTGGTCTGAAAGTTTCGATGGGCACCGCATCGGGCTGGTCACCAACGCTGGAACCTTTATGGGCTTCTGTGCCAGCCATGCTGCCATAAACCCAGTTTGAGCCTGCTGCTGACCAGTCGCCGCCGGCACCGCCATAGCCATCCAGCAGTGAATATGCTCCGATTAATATCCCATTCACCCCATTTTTATTAGCCAAAGCACTCGGGTCAAGCTGGCCCAATGGTGCCTTGTCCAGGAAACTCTTGCTACACGCATAAGCAATCATTGCTATTGCCGATGCGAGGAATAAGACTTTTAGAGATCTCATATATGACAATTTTTTTATTGTAACGAATTGGCTTACTTATAAATTTTAGAAAGTTACATTCAGCCCCACCAGGTATTGCTTTTGATTGGCAGGATAGCTTCCGAAATCAAGCCCAAAAGCCTGACTAACTCCCTGTACTTCGGGATCCAACCCTGAATATTTCGTAAATGTGAAGAGGTTGGTTGCCTGAACATAAATCCTGAGTCTGTCAATTTTGGCCTTTTGAACGAGCGCTTTGGGCAAGGAATAACCAAGTTGCATACTCTTATTGCGGAAATATGACCCATTTTCAATGTAGTAAGAATTGACCGCGCCATCAGAACTGAAGTTCGAGGTAAATTCCTGAATAGGAACCTTATTTCCACCACGGCTTGGCGTCCAGGATTCAGTCAAAGACTTCACGCTCTTGTTGCCTTCAAATCCCTGATAGAAATCAATCCAATACTTCGTGTAGTTAAACACTTCATTGCCAAATGTGCCATATAAGAACATTGAGAAATCAAAGTTCTTATAATTAAGACCAATGTTCAAACCAAGAATAAAATCGGGATTGGGATTTCCAATAAAGGTCCTGTCATCGGTAGTTATGGCTCCATCCCCATTGAGGTCAGCATACTTAAACCTTCCGGGTGCGGCATCCGCCTGAGTGGCAGATTTAGTTACATCCGAAGCATCCTGAAAGAGCCCTACAACCTGGTATCCATAAAAGGAAGAAATTGGATGACCCACTTCATTCCTTACGGCGTTCCCATTGCGGAGACCACCTGCGTCGAAATATGGAACTCCGGGCAGGAATACTATATTGTTTTTATAAGTGGTAAAAGTTGCCGTAACATCATATCTCAAATCCCTGCTTAAATTCCCTTTTGATCCAAGCAACATTTCGAATCCGGTATTTTTTACGTTACCCACGTTAACATCGGGGGCCGTAGCGCCACCAAGGAGGGCAGGCAGGGCAAGAGGGAATAACAAGCCCTCAGATTTTTTCTGAAAATAATCGGCAGAGAATGTCAGTTTCCCATTCCATAGAATAGCATCCAATCCTATGTCAGTTTTTGAGTCTTTTTGCCAGCCAGTAGCAGGGTTACCGATCCTGGAAGCATAGAAGCCCTGAACCGTACTGGTGCTTGAACCTGTAATATCGTAATTGGAATTGCTGGGCGTGGAACTGAACAATGAAAATT
>CALFNL010000249.1 GCA_937902875.1 uncultured Bacteroidota bacterium
TGGCATAATCCAATGCCAATTCGTAGGTTGGGTTATCCTGTAACAGTTCTTCATATTTAGCGTAGATGGCCTTCTTATCTCCTTTGGCACGCAGGAAATCAAATTCCACCAATGGCAGGTAGTCATCCTTAGGATAGAGTTCCTTGCCCAGCTTCACGTATTTTTCCATATTAGCCTCGTCTTTCTTGTCAAGATAATATTTTGCCAGGTAGCGGTAGCTGGTAACATATTCCGGTTTCCCTGAAACTTTGGCGTCGGCAAGTTTCTGAAATCCTGCCACGGCCTCATCGTCTTTTTTGGCATTCATTGCAGCCAGGGCCGTATAGTAGGTGAGTACCGTGTCCAGTTTTGACAGTCCCCAGCCGCTATTGAAAATATATTGACCCACGTCTCCCGCTTTCTTGAAATTGCCAAGGGCGTCTTCATATTTTTCAGCGTTGTATTGATTGGCACCCACGTCAAAATAACCACCATAGAGATCGTAAACAGGCTTGAAATTATCGACCGTGAGGAGGATTGTGCTTGTGTTTTTGTCTAGTTCCACTGCTTTCTTCACCGCTTCGAAAGCCAGGTTCCTGGCATCGGGAACCAATGTTTTAAATTGATCACTACCGGCCAGCGCGCTATATATTTTGGCCTTGTAGTACCAGGCTTCTCCACTCTTTTGGTTTTTAGGACTGGCCAAAGTCTGATCGATGGCATCCTTAGCCTTATCCAGTTCATTGCTCTTGAGGAAACCTTTTGCTTTATCGACCGACTGCGCTGCCAGTCCCAAACTCCACCCTGCGAGTAAAGAAATTAACAGGATCTTCTTCATGATGATGGTTTTTTTTAAAATTTCAAAAATTACTGATGTTGGTTTTCTTCACTGGTTGGGGTGTCATTATCATGGTTGCCGGCATCCGTATGGCCATTGTATCCATTATCGGTGCCGTTATGTATCAGTTTGGTGATGGCTGCTATGGCGTCATCTTCATCGAGCCTGATCAGTTTCACGCCCTGCGTGGCCCTGCCCTGTGCGCTCACCTGCCCCACGGGCATCCTGATGGTTACTCCTGATTTGCAGGTGATCATAAGGTCTTCCTTTTCCGTAACATCGAGTATGCCTACCAGTGAGCCGGTCTTGGCGGTCACGCTGATTGTTTTCACTCCTTTGCCGCCGCGGTTGGTGATCCGGTAGTCATCTATCACGGTTCTTTTTCCAAAGCCTTTCTCAGAAACCACCAATACGGTGCGGGATCTGTCATCCTTGTTTACACAAATCATGCCTACCACTTCATCCTGATCATTTTCCACTTCAATTCCTGCCACTCCAATGGCGCCCCGGCCCGTTGGACGAACCTTTGATTCAGGAAAACGAATGGCCCGGCCGCTTTTCACTGCCATCATGATCTCGCAGTTTCCATCGGTCATTTTGGCTTCCAGCAGTTCATCCCCATCTACGATGGTTATAGCATTCACTCCGGTTGCACGGGGTCTGCTAAAATCTTCCAAAATTGTTTTCTTGATAATCCCTTTCTTGGTACAGAGTACAATATAATGGTTCTTTACAAAATCGGCATCTTCCAGGTTCTTTACGTCAATGATGGCCCTCACTTTATCGTCTTGCGGCAGTTGAATCAGGTTTTGAATGGCACGGCCCTTACTGGTCTTATCTCCTTCGGGAATCTGATATACTTTGAGCCAATAGCACCTGCCTTTTTCCGTGAAATAAAGCATGGTATGGTGGGTGGAGGCCACGAATATGTGTTCGATCCAGTCTTCCTCCCTGGTTCTTCCTCCAATGGCTCCTCTCCCGCCCCTCTTCTGCTGGCGATATTCAGTAGCCGAAGTGCGTTTGATATAGCCATGATGTGAAATGGTGATCACCACATCTTCTTCTTCAATGAGATCTTCGATGCGCATTTCGTCGGCCAGGTACTGTATCTCCGTTCTGCGTGCGTCGCCAAATTTTTCTTTCACTTCCAAAAGTTCCTGCCTGATGAGGTCATAGCGTTTTCCTTCATCGGCCAAAAGTTCCCTGAGCCATGCGATTTGCTTCATGATCTCGTCGTATTCTTGCTTGATCTTGTCCCTTTCCATGCCGGTAAGGCGTTGGAGGCGGAGTTCCAGAATTGCCTTGGCCTGTATCTCGTCCAGCCCCCATCCCGCATTCACCAGGTTTTCCCTCGCGGTTTCGGGATTGGATGAATTGCGAATCAGCGCGATCACTTCATCGAGATGATCGAGTGCAATCAGGTATCCCTGCAGTATATGCGCTTTCTTTTCGGCTTCACGAAGTTCATACTGGGCCCTGCGTACCACCACTTCGTGACGGAATTCCACAAATTCGCTGATAAGGTCTTTTATATTCAGGGTCCTGGGCCTGCCTTTGACCAGGGCTACATTGTTGATACCAAAAGAAGTTTGCAGTTCCGTGAACTTATATAGTTGATTGATGATTACCTGTGCCACGGCATCCCGGCGAAGCTCCACCACAATCCTCGTACCTTCTTTGTTGGATTGGTTGGAAACATCAGTTACCCCTTCAATGATCTTGTCGTTCACCAGTTGCCCGATGCGGTCGGTGAGAGCGTCGCGACTCACCTGGTATGGCACTTCATGAATCACTATTTGTTCTTTCCCGTTTTTCATAGTCTCCACAGTGCATCTTCCTCTCAATACCACCCTGCCTCTTCCAAAATGCATGGCGGCGCGGATTCCCTCGTATCCATAAATGATCCCCCCGGTTGGGAAATCAGGAGCCTTAACAAATTTGATAAGTTCCTCTATGCTGATATTCCGGTTGCCGATATAAGCGATGCAGGCATCGATCACTTCGCTGAGGTTGTGCGGCAGCATATTGGTGGCCATGCCCACGGCGATGCCGGAGGATCCATTGATAAGCAATTGAGGAATGCGGGTAGGCAATACCGTTGGCTCCTTGAGGGAGTCATCGAAATTGAATTGAAAGTCAACGGTTTCCTTTTCAATATCATTCATCATGGCTTCCGCGAGGCGTGTGAGCCTGGCTTCGGTGTATCGCATGGCCGCAGGACCATCTCCGTCGGGTGATCCGAAATTACCCTGTCCATCCACCACCACATAGCGCATGCTCCACTCTTGTGCCATACGCACCATCGCGTCATATACGGCTGTATCACCATGCGGATGGTATTTACCCAGCACTTCCCCCACAATACGGGCAGATTTCTTATGAGCTTTATTGGAACTAAGTCCCAGTTCATTCATCGCGTACAGTATGCGGCGATGCACGGGTTTTAAGCCGTCGCGCACATCAGGCAAAGCCCTTCCCACGATTACACTCATCGAGTAATCAATGTAAGCGGTCTTCATTTGCTCTTCAATATTGACCTGAATGATGCGGTCGCTGTCGTTCGTCTCCAGAGGCGTCAAATTCTCTTCCATGAGGCTTTTTGATGATATTTATCGAGTGTAGAAAAGGCTCGCAAATGTAGCTGTTTTGCAGGGTTTTTCCTTGAAAAACAAATGGTTTTTTACCCATTTTTTTCAGCTTTTTGGAGGCTTTAACTGCAATTGTCATCCCATCCTATCTTTCATTTTTTTTCCACATTTTTTTTACTGGCACAATTATGGCAATTGAGCTGTTTATATCGGATCTGCCGATCAAAGATGACCATACGATTCCGCATCAACGCGAATAGGTGTTCATCGGCAATCATATTAAATTCTTCCCTAAATCCGGTATGAATACAGCCATATTCCCGCTGATGAATGAGCCTGGCTTGTTTGAATCCCATCTTCCTCTCTGGAAAAGAGCTTCTGAATGATTTCAATCTCCCCCGGGAAATTCCATTGCTTCCGTCCATTGGCGGAATCCCTCCCTCAAAGCCTGTTATCCGGTCCTATGTTGATGGAATTTATTCATTAACCATTTAAAAATTTAGCTATGCGAAACAAAAGCTTTGCCAGCAACCTGAGCTGGATCATGGGAGCCGTTCTATTCTGCGGACTCATTTCATTCACAAGAATTCAGACAACGGCCATTACCGGGAAGGTGCTGCCTGCCTCGGGAGTTGAAAAGATTATTGCATTACAGGGAAGTGATTCCAGTACTGCCCTACCGGCCAACAGCGGTGATTTTGTACTCAAAGTGAAGCCGGGATCTTGGAATGTTATTGTCAGGGCCAGGCCTCCATATAAAGATGTGGAGAAAGATAATGTGACCGTGGAAGAGGGAAAATCCATGGACCTCGGTGAAATACGGTTGGAACATTAGAACTGGGAGTCATTTTCAACGCATGAAGGCCGGTGAATAGCATCGGCCTTTTTATATGGTTTGAAATGATCCAAATCTATCCCTCATTTATTTAGTGAACATGGTTCCTGCTGCTCCTTTTCATCCGCCTGTTTTCTTCTCCACCTGCGGTCCGGATCTTATTTATTAGGATAAAATGAACTAAACTTGTTTCTTAAAACAGCGCTGTTGAAACAGATCCTCCTTTTTGGTGCGGGAAAGTCAGCCACGTGTCTGATTGAATACCTCCTCGCGGAATCATTGAATAATAATTGGGAATTAGTGGTTGCTGATGGTAATCTTCTGCTGGCTGAGGAAAAAATCGGGCAGGCACCCAATGCAAGGGCTATTCAAATTGACGTTAAGAATGTGGCTCAGAGAAATAAATTGATTCGCAAAGCCGATCTCGTGATCTCCATGCTTCCCGCCGCGCTGCATTTTCTGGTTGCGAAAGACTGTGTAGAATTTGGCAAGAACCTGCTCACGGCATCGTATGTGGATGATCAAATCAGGAGCCTTGCCGGTGAAATAGACAGAAAAGGTCTCTTATTTTTGTGCGAAATGGGTCTTGATCCGGGCATCGACCACATGAGCGCCATGCGGATCATAGATCGCATAAGATCCCAATCGGGAATCATCCATTCATTTTTTTCCCACTGCGGAGGTCTTGTTGCCCCGGAATCTGACGATAACCCCTGGCATTACAAGATCAGTTGGAATCCTCGCAACATAGTATTGGCGGGTAAGTCCGGCGCCAGGTTCAAGGCCAGAGGTCAGGTACAACACCTTCCCTACGAAACCTTATTTGACCCCTATCGCCTGGTGGAAGTTCAGGACCAGGGATATTTTGCATGGTATCCAAACAGGGACTCGCTGGAATATATGTCTCTTTACCATTTGGAAGAAGCTGACAGCTTTGTGCGCACCACTTTGCGTCATCCTGATTTCTGCCTGGGATGGAGAAAGCTGATTCAATTGAAACTAACCGATGAAACCATTCAATATGATACCGACGGAATGAGCCTGAAAGAATTTTTCAGGATGCATCTTGAGAAGTATGGATTCGGCCAATGGCTGGAGGACTCCCTGAATGCAAGGGCCACCATGGCCAGGGACCTGATGCAGCAAACCATGCAATTATTGAACGCCGAAAAAAATGCAAAAGAAGAATCAGGAGGATCTGAAGAAGATTTTGATCCCAATATGCTCCTCATGAATGAAGGCGGAGAACTGAAAAACATCAACCTTGATGCATTGAAGAATGACGCCACGGCCATCGCCATGCAAAAGATGCATGAAGCCAATCTTTCTGTGAAGCTGCTTTTCTACCTGGGTATCGATTCCGGGGAAATGATCAATAAGGGTAGATGCAGTGCTGCTGACGTGTTGCAGTTTACACTGGAAAAAAATCTGGCTCTGAAGCCGGGTGATAAGGATATGATCGTGATGCTACACCAATTTGAGTATTCCGTTAAAGGGGCGCATTACACCATCAACAGCTGGCTGGTAGTGAAAGGCAGAGACCATGTTCATACCGCGATGGCTAAAACCGTGGGGCTGCCGCTTGGTATTGCTGCCAAACTGATATTGCAGGGCAGATTGAATATCGCCGGACTTCATATCCCTGTACTGCCCGAAATTTATGAACCGGTACTGAAGGAATTGGAAGCACAGGGAATTATTTTTCATGAAAATCAGACCTGATGAAGGATTTTTGGAAAATATCATTGAAAGAAGCCAGGGCCAGGCTGTCTGGTGAAACAAGGCAAAAATTTACGGTGCTGCTCCGGCACGGAAGCATGCAGGTAGATTATTTTGCTCCTGAAAAAATTGACACCCAAACGCCGCACCGCCAGGATGAATTATACCTCGTGGCTTCCGGAATCGCTGAATTTTTGCGAGATGACGAATCTGTGGAATGTAAAGCCGGAGATGTGTTATTTGTACCTGCCGGAATGGAACATCGGTTCAAAAATTTTAGCTCCGATTTCGCTACCTGGGTAATTTTCTATGGCCCTGACGGTGGAGAGCAGAGTTTATAAAATAGCGCGCAGCCAAATATTGAGACCTGATACCTCCACAGATTCATGAATTATCACCGGCCAGAAGAATTTCCTTCATTTGAGAGACCCCAGCGCCGGCAGACATTTCAATACAGGTGATATCGTATAGAGATGAAGTTTGGGGAATTCTCTTATCAATAATGAATTTGATTGCATTCAATGGAGCATATTGCAATAATCCTGCCGCGGGATATACCACGAGTGATGTGCCAACTACTACAAAAATCCCGGCTGCGCGGGTAATTGCAATAGCTTCTTCAATCATAGGAACGGGCTCTTCAAACCAAACGATATGTGGCCGCAATTGTGCCCCGTCGGAGGCCCTGTCTCCAATTCTCATATCATCCCTGATCTCATAGATTAATCCGTCATCAGATTCGCTTCTCATTTTCAATATTTCTCCGTGCAGGTGTAGCACTCTTGTGGAGCCGGCCCTTTCGTGCAGGTCATCTATGTTCTGGGTGATGATACGAACGTCAAAATCCTTTTCCAGTTCGGCTAGTCCGTAATGAGCGGTATTGGGCTGAGCCTCCAATACCTGGCGCCTTCTGGA